>CAYNFV010000126.1:0-1543 GCA_964396645.1 uncultured Dehalococcoidales bacterium | reverse complement strand
CCTCTATAAACTCCTTATTAAAGGGTTTCCCCGACTCCGTTCCCCCTTTAAGAAAAGGGGGATTAAGAGGGATTTTCACTCCTAAATATCGCCTAGTTCTTCCCACAGAATATCGTTAAGCTCGAATATGGGCCCGTCCTTGCATACCTGTTTTAAGCCGTTGCGGGTCTTCACCGTGCAGCCGTAGCAGACGCCCAGCCCGCAGCCCATCCGCACCTCCAAAGATATCTGGACGGGCTTGTTTTTTAATCCCGGCATTTTGGCCATTGTCTTATACATAGCCAACGGCCCGCAGGCAAAGACCTGGTCGGCATCTTTGATAAAATCGGGCAGGAAGTCGGTTATCATTCCCTTTTTGCCAACACTGCCATCTTCGGTGGCGGTAATGATTTTGACCTTGGGGGGGTGGGGATAGAGCTGGGTAGCGCTCGCTGTGCCGTAGAGCAAAGTCACCGCTAACCCTTGCTTGGCGGCTTCCTCTGCCAGGAAAACCAGTGGTGCTATGCCGATGCCACCGGCTATCAGCAGTAGCTTTGAGTCGGGGCTAACGCTAAAGCCGTTGCCCAAAGGTCCCAGCAGGTCTAGTTTATCACCCGTCGTGCGCTGGGAAAGCCACTGGGTGCCGCCCCCCACCACGTTGAAGAGCAGGGCAATCTTGTTGCCATCACGCTGGTGGATGCTAAACGGGCGGCGCAGTTGGTATTCCTCCCCGCAGCGCACCATAACGAACTGCCCCGGTCGAGATTCAAGGGCGATTTTGGGGGCTTCCAGCCAGAGCAAGTGAGCGCCCGTCATAGGCTCGGTGTTGGACGTAACCTTAGCTATCTCCAGCATCAACCGGGCACCTTCTTGCGGTAATCAGATACTGGTTGAGCGCTGTAGATCTGGCTCCCCTGGAGTAATACCTTAAGGGCGGCCTGGGCGGTATCGAGCGAGGTGAAGCAGGGGATGCGCTTCTCGGTGGCGGCGCGGCGGATGCGGAAGCCGTCCCTCAAGGGAACGCGCCCGCCGGTAATGGTGTTGACGATGCCGCTCACCGTCTTGTCGTTGATAATATCGAGGACGTTGGGGTGCCCCTCGCTCAGCTTTTTGCGGATGGGCGTCACCGGCAGCCCCACCGCCTTAATCATGGCGGCGGTGCCTTCGGTGGCGTAGAGCTTATAGCCTATCTCGGAGAACTTCCTGATGATGGGCAGCGCCTCTGGTTTATCCCTGTCGGCGATGCTGAAGAGGATGGCACCCTCCGGCTGGAGTATTATGCCCGCAGCTTGCAGCGCTTTGGCCAGGGCAGCGTCGTAGCTGTAGTCAATGCCCATTATCTCGCCGGTGGACTTCATCTCGGGGCCGAGGTAGGTATCAACACCTATCAGTTTTGACATGGAAAAGACGGGGGCTTTAATCGCCACCAGCTTTTGCCGCGGCCAGAGTCCCGTCTTATAGCCCTGCTCCTTTAAGGTCTGGCCCAGCATCACCTTGGTGGCCACCTTAACCATGGGCACGCCGGTGACCTTGGAGATGAAGGGGATGGTGCGGCTGGCGCGGG
>CAYNFV010000125.1:0-1561 GCA_964396645.1 uncultured Dehalococcoidales bacterium | reverse complement strand
GTAGAGCAGCAATCCCCCCAGGAAAAGCCCCCCCACCACGTCGCTGAGCCAGTGCGCCCCCAGATAGAGGCGCGAAAAGCCGACGGCAAGGATAACAATTATAAGCAGCGCCCGAAGCAACCACACGGTCGTCTTTTGCTTAACCAATCTCGGCGCCAGATAGAAAAGAAAACCACCGGCAACAGCGGCCATGGCGACATGACCGCTGGGAAAGCTGAGCCCCTGCGTTCCCACCATTAGCTGCACCAGCTCGGGGGATGGGCGGGGACGGTCCACCGCCAGCTTTATTAGCCAGCTAATCAGTCCGGCGGCGCCGGTGGCTATGGCGATGCATATAAGCCGCCGCCACCATAACCTGGACAAAAGTACAATCACTAAGGCGGCGCCCACACCATAGGGGGCGAACTGCATTATCGGCTTGAGACCGCTAAAATCAATGCCCTGAATCCGTTGGCTGGTGCTGACGTCGCCGGGAAAGTATTCATAGCGGTTGGCGAAATAGCAGAAAACACCGAAGAGAAGAATAAGAAAAACGTAGATGGCTATAGAGCGCCTGCTCACCCCTATTCCATCTCCCCCCAATTGGGGCCGCTCTTGACGGTGGCTTTCAGGGGCACGCTCAAGGTCATGGCCGAGGTCATCAGCTCGGGGACGAGCTTTTTCATCTCACCGAGCTCGGCTTGGGGCACCTCGAAGATAAGCTCGTCGTGCACCTGCAGTATCATCTTGCTCTTTAGCTTAAGCTTTTCAATCTCCCTCTCCAGGTTAATCATGGCCACCTTGATGATGTCGGCCGATGTTCC
The DNA here is from genome assembly GCA_964396645.1 of uncultured Dehalococcoidales bacterium. Taxonomy (GTDB): domain Bacteria; phylum Chloroflexota; class Dehalococcoidia; order Dehalococcoidales; family BS750m-G39; genus E44-bin88. Next base: position 758 of record CAYNFV010000125.1, on the reverse strand, counting down.
CTGCACGGGCATGTTGATGGCCATCCTCTCGGCGGCTTCCCGCACCTGGCGGTTCTGGGCGTTGATTTCGGGGATGGTGCGCCGCCGCCCCAGTATTGTCTGGACGTAGCCCGTCTTGCGGGCCTGCTCTTTAGTCGACTCCAGGTATTTTTTTACCCCCGGGTACTTCTCAAAATAGGCGTTAATGAACTGGGCCGCCTCCTCCCGCGATAGGCCCGTGGCCTGCTCCAGCCCGTATTCGCTCATGCCGTAGATAACGCCGAAGTTCACCGTCTTGGCCACCCGCCGCATCTCCGGGGTTACCTTGGACGGCTCAACGCCGAAGACCTGGGCGGCGGTGGCGCTGTGGATGTCCTCGTCGTGGCGGAAGGCGCCGAGCAGGCTCTTGTCCTGCGATAGGTGGGCCAGGGCGCGCAGGTCAATCTGCGAGTAGTCGGCGGAAAGAAGACTGCTTCCCTCCGGGGCGATAAAGGCCTTCCTCACCTCTTTGCCCAGCTCCCCACGTACGGGAATATTTTGTAGATTGGGCTCGCTCGATGACAATCTCCCCGTGGTCGTCCGCGTCTGGTTGAAGCTGGTGTGCAGCCGCCCCGTCTTCTGGTTGATTAAACCGGGCAGGGCGTCGATATAGGTCGACTTTATCTTGCTCAGCTGGCGGTAGTCCAGTATTAATTCGATGACGGGGTGGACGCCGCGCAGCTCCTCCAGCACCGCCGCCCCCGTGGAATAGCCCCCCTTGGTCTTGCGGGCGGGCGTTA
>CAYNFV010000124.1:0-1614 GCA_964396645.1 uncultured Dehalococcoidales bacterium | reverse complement strand
TCAGGTATTTAAGCCTCTCCTCACGATTGTCTAGCTTCTGCCGCCACTTCCCAGCATCCTCTCCCTCCGGCTTGCCGGCCTCAAAGGTAGCTCCCAGCAACTCCACCTCGTCCCGTCCCGGTGCTTTGGTCTTCTCTATCTTATATTCCATCCTGACCCTCCTAAGCTAAGCCCGCGGCTACCTTAGCCGCCCTGACCGTGTTCATCATGAGCATGGTTATCGTCATCGGCCCCACCCCACCCGGTACCGGGGTGATAGCCGCCGCCTTTTCTTTAACCGCCTCGAAATCGACGTCACCGGCCAGGATTCGCTTGCCCTCGGGCGTCCTGCCGATTTCGTTCACGCCCACGTCGATAACCACCACGCCCTCTTTGACCATGTCGGCGGTGATATATTTAGGCCTGCCCGCAGCGACGATTAGTATGTCGGCACGCTTGGTATGAAAGGGGATATCCCGGGTACGGGTGTGGCAAACGGTGACGGTGGCGTTTGCCCCCGGCGCCTTCTGCAATAAGATGTTGGCGATGGGCTTGCCCACGATATTGCTCCGCCCAACAACGACCACCTCGGCGCCCTCAATCTGGGTGCCGGAGCGGATTAAAAGCTGCTGAATGCCCGCCGGCGTGCAGGGCATGTAGTCCGGCTCGCCTATCATCAGCTTGCCCACGTTCACCGGGTGGAAGCCGTCGACGTCTTTTTTGGGGTCGATGGCGTAAAGGACTTCTCCCTCGTTGAGGTGTTTGGGCAAGGGCAGCTGGACTAATATACCGTTAATCTTGGGGTCTTTGTTCAGCTTGTCAATCAATTTCAAAAGCTCTTGCTGAGTGGTCTTCTCGGGCAGGTCGTACCTCTCCGAGTAGATGCCCAGCTCCTTGGAGGTCTTTTCTTTGGCGCCGACATAGACCTGCGAGGCCGGGTCGGCGCCGACCAGCACCGTGACCAGCCCGGGCACGACGTTATGCTTCGCCTTAAGCTCGGCAACCTCCTTCTTGAGTTCCTCGCGAATCTCCGCGGCAACCTCAGCGCCTTTAATAAGTTTTGCCGTCATTTTGCCTCCTTTACAGCGAGAAGGTTAGTCATCAGATTATTAACTGCCTTTACTGCTTTGGAACTATCGGGGAGTTCGAGCAGCGGCTTCATCTGAATGTCATAGTTGACCAGCTCTTTATCTATGGGGATGGTGGCGGTGGGCTTTATCCCTAGCCTTTTCAGCTCTTCGGCAACCAGCGGGTCGAGACCATTAGGGACCTGGTTGATAATCACCGACTGGCGCTTGACGATTAATTTAAGCTCTTCAACCAGCTCGATGATACGGGCGACGGTGCGCACTCCCTTGACGGTATGGTCGGAGACGATAAGCAGTTCGTCGACGTCCTGCGTCGTCCGCCGCGAAAGGTGCTCCATCCCCGCCTCGTTATCCATAACCATATAGGGATAGTTCCCGGAAAGGCTGTCGGCGAACTTCCTCAGGATAACATTGGGGTAACAGTAGCACTCGGGGCCTTCCCCCCTGCCCATCGTCACCAGGTCGATACCCTTGGTCTCGACGATAGCCTCGTTCAACTTAACGTCCAGGTAGGCTTCCTTGGTCATGCCGGGGGGAATGTTTATCT
>CAYNFV010000123.1:0-1840 GCA_964396645.1 uncultured Dehalococcoidales bacterium | reverse complement strand
AGGAGCACTGCGCCTATTTCCAGAGCGGTAAGTGCCGCGCCTGCGAGAAGTTCTGCGAGGCCAAGGCGATAGACTTTGAGCAGGAAGACGAGATAATAGAGGTCGAGGTCGGCTCCATTATACTGGCTACCGGCTTCAAGCTCTTCGACCCCACCCCCATCTACGCCTACGGCTACGGAAGGCTGGACAATGTCATCACCAGCCTTGAGTTCGAGCGTCTGGTCAATTCGGCGGGCCCCACCGAGGGCAGCATTGTGCTCAAGGACGGCTCGGCACCGAAGATCATCGCCATTATTCACTGCGTGGGCAGCCGCGACGAGAAATACCACGAGTACTGCTCGCGGGTCTGCTGCATGCACTCCATGAAGTTTGCCCACCTCATCAAAGAGCATACCGAGGCCGAGGTCTACGAGTTCTATATAGATATTCGGAGCTTCGGCAAGGGCTACGAGGAGTTCTACAACCGCGTCCTTGAGGAAGGCACGACCTTTATCCGTGGTCGCCCCGCCGAGATAACCGACGTCGCCGAGACCCCCGAAGAAGAGGGCAAGCTCATCGTCCAGTTCGAGGATACCTTAGTGGGGAGGCAGCGGCGGCTGCCGGTGGACATGGTCATTCTCAGCTGCGCGCTGGAGCCACAGCCCGACACCGAGGCGATCAACCGCCTCTTCAATATCAGTTGCAGCGGCGACGGCTTCTTCCTGGAGAAGCACCCCAAGCTGGAGCCGGTCTCGACCATGACCGACGGTATCTTCCTGGCCGGCTGCTGCCAGGGGCCCAAGGATATACCCGATACCGTGGCTCAGGCGTCAGCGGCGGCGGCGGAGGCTTTGGCTATAATCAGCCGGGGTAGGGTGGAGGTTGAAGCCGCCACGGCTGTGATTGACGAGAGAATCTGTTCCGGCTGTCAGGCCTGTAAGCTGGTCTGTCCCTACAGTGCTATAGAATACGATAAGGAAAAGAATGTCTGCCGGGTTAACAAGGCGCTGTGTAAAGCCTGCGGCGCCTGTATCGCCGCCTGCTTCAGTGATGCCATAAGCCTGGAGCACTTCACCAACGAGCAGATCGTGGCCCAGATGGAGGGGGCTTTAGTCTAAAATACAGCCCGTAGCAACTCAAAGGCGCTAGTTTTTGCCGCTAGCGCCTTTTGTTTTTCAGTGTATTGACAGCAAGCTATTAAAGTGCTATAGGTTGGACGGTTGGTGGAGCCAAAATATATATAAGGAGGAATCCGATGTCACTGGAAGAAAACAAAGCCATCGCCCGCCGTTGGAACGACGAAATCTGGAACAAGGGGAATATAGCCGCAATAGATGAGCTTATGGCGGCCAACTTCACCTGGCATACACCTTTTGCCGGGATGGCGTCTGACCTGAACAGCTTCAAGCAGTCCGTAGCGACCTTATCGGCCTTTACCGACATCAAGTGTACCACTGAGGATATGGTTGCCGAAGGAGACAAAGTCGCTGTCCGCTGGAATTGGAGCGGCAAGCACACCGGCGACTATATGGGGCTGGCACCTACCGGCAAGCAGGCGACGATGATGGGGATAAGCATTATCCGTATCGCCGGCGGCAAGATTACGGATGAATGGGACGAGCAGGACAACATGGGTTTTATGATGCAGCTCGGCGCCAAGATGGGCTAGAGAGAAGTCAAAACTGGTTGAGGTCACCTGTTTTCCCTAGTACTCGCTGGAAACAAAATTCTTTATCTGCTCGTAGCTGAAGACAGGCCCGTCGCGGCAGACATAGACATTACCGATATTGCACCTTCCACACTTGCCGATGCCGCACTTCATCCGCTTCTCCAGAGTCGTTAGCATCTGCGCTGGCGTAAA
>CAYNFV010000122.1:0-1883 GCA_964396645.1 uncultured Dehalococcoidales bacterium | reverse complement strand
TGCCGCAGCGAACGTGGGCCGTACTGTACTTCTTAACGGCTTCCACCTCCAGCGGCACCCCGCCCTCATAGGCGTTCACCGTCTTATGCTCGGCGCCGTGATAGGCGAAATAGCGCTTGATGTCGGGCATGAGCCCGATGGCCCAAAGGTAGATAATAATAATCACCACTCGTATCAAGCCCTCTATCAGGGCGAACAACACCGACGAGGTAATATAGGCGCTCAGCAGCTTGGTCAGGAAAAGGGGTGCCATAAAGAAGAGAACGACGCCCACCGCCAGGGAAACGCCCACCATCAGCCAGACCAGCCACCCTTTTATCTCCGCCTTTTCCTCCTCCAGGGAGACGTTAGCTGAATAGAGCAGCGTACTCATCCCCAGCACCATGACCTCGATGAGGACGACGACGCCCCGCAGCAGCGGGGTCTTCCTCATCCAGCCCGTATAGACGCTCCCCAGCGGCCGCGTGTCCATAGCCAGCCCGCCGTTGGGGCGGCGCACGGCGGTCACCATCGCCTTCCGCCCCCGCATCATCACCCCCTCGATAACCGCCTGTCCTCCGTAGTAGAATTTCTCGGCCATAACAAAAAAGGAGCGGATAAACCTACCGCTCCTACCCTCTAAAAGATGTCTATTTAGTCCTCCAGCTTATAGCGCTTCTTAAACCGCTCCACCCTGCCCAGGGTATCCACCATGCGGCGCTCCCGGGTGAAGAAGGGGTGGCACTTGCTGCAGAGCTCGACCTTGAGCGTTTTCTTGGTCGAGCCCACGGTAAAGGTATTGCCGCAGGCACAGGTTACCTTGGCATCGGTATAGAACTCGGGGTGAATCTTTTCCTTCATCGTTATCAGTTAGCGTTAACGCTGACCTTCCTCCGGTTGTTGCTGGTCGGCTCGAAGGCGACCACGCCGTCAATGAGGGCGAAGAGGGTATAGTCCTTGCCCACGCCCACGTTTTCACCGGGGTGAATGCGCGTGCCCCGCTGCCGGACGAGGATAGTGCCGGCGTTTACCTTCTGCCCCGCGTATATCTTGACGCCCAGCCTTTTGGACTGGCTGTCTCGTCCGCAACGGCTGGTGCCGCCCGCCTTTTTATGAGCCATCCTTGGTCACCTCTTTTTTAGCCGCCTTCTTCTTGGGAGTGGCTTTAGCCACCCCCGGCCCCACTATTTCATCAATAACCAGACGGGTATAGAGCTGGCGGTGCCCCGTCTTCTTGCGATAGCGCACCTTGGGCTTGTACTTAAAGACGATAACCTTATCGCCCTTGCCCTCCCCTTTTGAGGTAGCCACTACCTTGGCTCCGTCCACAGTGGGCGTGCCTACCGTAACCTTTTTGCCATCGCCGATAAGCAGCACCCTGTCCAGGTCAACGGTCTTACCTTCCGCCACCTCCAGGCGTTCCACGTCTATGGTCTGACCGGGGCTGACTTTATACTGCTTACCGCCGGTTTCAATAACAGCGTAAATCTCTAGACCTCCGAAAGCAAACAGAATATTCTACCAAGCGCCGCGACTGGGTGTCAAGCGAGAGCCTTCCAGAGTTTCTCCACCTTAGCCTTGAGCTCGTCGAGGCTGCAATCGGTGTCGATAACCACATCGGCGTGCTTCAGCCTCTCCTCTGAAGACAACTGGGCGCGGATGCGGGCTTTAGCCTCCGCTTCTGAAAGCCCGCTCTTATCCTTAAGCCGCTTGAGCACTGTGGACTCCTTAGCCGCCATGACCCAGACCTCATCAAGCTCATCCGACAGGGTCGGCTGGCCGGCTTTCAGGGAAAGGGGCACCTCAACCAGGAGCGGCATCTCCAGCACCACCACCCTCACCCCCCGCCGCCGATAGTCCTCGAGGCGGGCTTTGACCAGCTCATAGATGCGGGGGTGCACGAT
>CAYNFV010000121.1:0-1924 GCA_964396645.1 uncultured Dehalococcoidales bacterium | reverse complement strand
ACCCGGGCATGAAATACAGCCTGCCCAGCCGCGAGCTAATCGCCGATTCCGTGGAGATAGCCGCCGAGGCCCACGCCTTCGACGCGCTGGTCTTCATCCCCAACTGCGACAAGATAGTCCCCGGCATGCTCATGGCGGCGGTAAGGTTGAACCTGCCGGCTATCTTCGTCAGCGGCGGCCCCATGCTGGCCGGCCGGCGCCAGGTCGACGGCAAGGAGGAAAGGGTGGATGTAAACACCATCTTCGAGGCCGTGGGCAAGGTGGCCGCGGGCAAGATGGAGGCGGAGGAGCTAGAAGAGCTGGAGGAGCTGGCCTGCCCTGGCTGCGGCAGCTGCTCGGGTATGTTCACCGCCAACACCATGAACTGTCTGACTGAAGCCCTGGGCATGGGCCTGCCCGGCAACGGTACCATACCCGCCGTTGACGCCCGCAGGCTGCAATTGGCCCAGAAAGCAGGGCAGCAAATAATGAGGCTGCTGGAAGAAAATATTCGCCCGCGGGATATTGTAAACAGGGAAGCTGTCCGTAACGCCTTCAGCGTCGATATGGCGCTGGGGGGCAGCACCAACTCCGTTCTGCACCTCATGGCCATCGCCCACGAAGCGGGGGTCGAATTCCCGCTGGAAACGGTAAACGAGATAAGCCAGCGCACCCCCCACCTGGCCAAGCTGAGGCCGAGCGGTGACTATCATATCGAGGACCTGGACCGTGCCGGCGGCATACCGGCCGTGATGAAGGAGCTGGAGGAGCTCTTGCATACGAAGGCAAAAACGGTCTCGGGAAAAACGATAGCGGGCGTTATCGCCGAAAGCCGTAATAACGATAGAGAGGTTATCCACCCCCTGACCAACGCCCATTCCCCTATCGGCGGCATCGCCGTCCTCTTCGGCAACCTGGCGCCGGAGGGTGCTGTGGTCAAGAGAGCCGCCGTGGCTGAAGAGATGATGTTTCATCAGGGGCCGGCGCGTGTCTTCGAATCCGAGGAAGAAGCCACCAGGGCTATCATTCACAGGAGAATAAAGTCGGGTGACGTTGTCGTCATCCGCTACGAGGGACCTAAAGGAGGCCCGGGGATGAGGGAGATGCTCACCCCTACTTCTATATTAAGCGGCATGGGCATGGATAAAGAGGTCGCCCTGATTACCGACGGGCGCTTTTCCGGGGCGACGCGGGGGGCGGCTATAGGCCATGTCTCCCCTGAAGCCGCCAGCCGTGGTCCCATCGCCGCCCTGAAGGAGGGGGACATCATAAAGATTGATATCGCCCACCAGCGGCTCGATGTCGAGCTTTCCGAGAAAGAGATGGAAAAACGCCTGTCGAAGCTGGCCGAGTTCGAGCCCAGGGTGAAGAGCGGCTACCTGCGGCGCTATGCCGAAAAGGTAAGCTCCGCCAGCACCGGTGCGGTGTTCAGATAAGAGGGAGGGTGAAGGGAAATGACTAAATTAGGTGAACCTATCGAAAATGACGAGAAAAGGAAAGAGGACTTAAAAGACGTGGTGGAAATTGCTAGGAGACCAAACGGAGGTTTCACCGCTCGAAAGGCGCAGGAGCAAAGCACAAGAAACAAAACTAAACGAAGGACTAAGAAAGAGGAGGTTCTTCCTTAAAAAATATGTCATTGCGAGGAGCGCAGCGACGAAGCAATCTATACTACCCCTGTGGGATTGCTTCGCCCCGATTTCATCGGGGACTCGCAATGACACATTAGCAGGGAGAGAAGTTGATAATGACTGTATCTAGAGGGTGGAAAAGCTTATGAAAATGAGTGGAGCCCAAATTATATGCGAAAGCCTGGTAAAGGAAGGTGTCGAGGTTATCTTCGGCATACTGGGCGGAGCCCTTCTGCCGTTATATGACGCCCTGCCCCAATACCCCCAGCTTCGCCATATACTGGTGCGCCACGAGCAGGGTGCCGCCCACGCCG
>CAYNFV010000120.1:0-2021 GCA_964396645.1 uncultured Dehalococcoidales bacterium | reverse complement strand
TCGTGCTGGGGCTCGAAGGTGCCGATGCAGCCCCTCAGCTCGCCGAGCTTGTGGATGGAAACGAAGACGCCCGCCTGCTCCTTCATCTCGGCGCTGAGCCTCTTGGGCTGAATAACCTCGCCCCTCCTGATATAGCTATCTACCGTCCTCTTGGCCAGTCTCACCAGGGGGTGCATCTCATTCCCCTCCGCCCTTGATAATTATCCCCGCATAGCCGACCACGGCCGAGTAATCGCCGCTGACATCGCCGCTGGTCTGGTATTTGACCAGCTCCGCCCCGGTAGCGCCCAGCTCTTTGGCGGCAACGATGAGGCTGACCGCGGGGGCATAGCCGCACATGGTAATGTTTAATTCAAAGACCCTCTTCAGCAATTCGTCCTCGTCCAGCTTGAGCATGGCGCCTATGGCCTGGGTGTCTTTCTTCTGTGCCGACTCCTGTGGCTCGTAGTGGCTCATATCGCTTGAAGCCACGATTACCACCTCGCGGCCCAGCTCTTTGACCGCCCCGGCTATCTCCTGGCCGACCTCCTTGTAGATGGCGCCGTTGGGATGGCCAAACACCATGGGAACCAGCTTGAAATCGGGCTTGAAGTACTGCAGAAAGGGTAGCTGGACCTCGATGGAGTGCTCGTAGATATGGGCCCTGTCGTCCTCCTCAAGGTGCCTTGAACCGGCCAGAATCTTTTTAGCCAGCTCCGAGTCAATCTCTACCTCCCCCAGAGGCGTCTGCCAGCTGCCCTCGGTCATGATACTTAAAGGCTTGCCGGCACCGGTGTGGTTGGGCCCCATGATGATAAAGGTGTCCTTGAAGCTGATGCGGGAGAGGACCGCCCCCACCACCGCCCCGGAGTAGATGTAGCCGGCGTGGGGCAGCACCAGCCCGATGGCTTCTTCCTTTGCCTTGACCTCTTTGACCATGCTGGCAATCATCGCCTTAAGCTTCGGGGCTGATGCCGGATAAAACTGCCCGGCGACAACAGGCTTTCTCATCATTTTACCCTCCTCTCCGCCGAGGTCACCATGTTAAGCTCGGCCCCGCAGAACTGGCATTTGGAGCCCTCCAGCCCGACTATCTCGGTATGGTAGCCGAGCCTCTTAATCACCGTCTTGCCGCAGGAGTAGCAGACGGTATTCTCCCGGCTGTGCCCGGGGACGTTGCCGACATAGACGAACTTAAGCCCCGCCTTTTCCCCGATTTCACCGGCGTGCTCCAGGGTGGCTATCGGGGTGGGGGGCAGGCCCTGCATATGGTGGTGGGGATAGAATCTGGTCACGTGCCAGGGCGTCAGCTCGCCCAGCTTTTCTTTTATCCAGCCGGCGATGCCCTCAAGCTGCTCGTCATCATCGTTCATGGTGGGTATGACGTTGGTCACCACCTCGACGTGCATCTGCCACTTGTCCTTGGCCCGCTGGGCGACCTCAAGTATTCCACGCCAGTTATTTACCTTGGCCAGATTCTGGTAGAGGGAGTCGCTAAATCCCTTGACATCAACCCGCCAAGCGTCGAGGTAGGGCCCGATGGCGTCCAGCGCCTCCGGGGTGAGGAAGCCGTTGGTCACATATGCCGTATAGAGGTGATACTGCTTGGCCAGCTTGGCCGAGTCGAGGGTGTATTCGAACCAGATGCTGGGCTCGTTATAGGTCCAGGCGATGCCCTGGCAGCGGTAACGTAATGCCAATTCCACCGCCGCCTGGGGCGAGATATCGTTGCTGCCCAGCCAGGGCTCGTTATCGGTGGGGCAGGAAATCTCCCAGTTCTGGCAGTCCTGACAGTGGAAGTTGCAGCCCCACCCCCCGATGGAGAAGGCCAGAGAGCCGGGGAAAAAGTGAAAGAGGGGCTTCTTTTCGATGGGGTCGGCGGCCACCGAGGACGCCTTGCCGTAGTTCAGGTTATAGAGGACGCCGTTACGGTTCTGATAGACACGGCAGACGCCGAACTTGCCGGGGGCGATATTGCAGCGCCACTGGCAGGTGTTGCACCTCACCCGCGAGTGGGGCAGCTTTTCGTAGAGCATTGCCTG
>CAYNFV010000119.1:0-2062 GCA_964396645.1 uncultured Dehalococcoidales bacterium | reverse complement strand
CCCTTGATAGGCCCGACGACACCCTCTTTCTCAACCCCGATGAAATTGAGCAGGTAATGCTGGCCCCCGAATTCCACAAACTACAGTATATAGCCAACAGACGCCGTGCGGACTGGGAGCGGTTGAGGTTTAAGGAGACGCCCCCCGTATTTACCGAGAGGGCAGACATGAATGAAGCCGTGGGCAAGGACTTACTCCCGTCAGGAGATGTAATTATCATCAAACTTGTCGTTGGAGAGATGCCCAAGGTAAAGCCAGAACTAAAAGCCGATATCTATGGCGTATGCGGGGCACCGGGGGTTGCTGAGGGGACGGCACGGGTTATCTTCACCTATGAACAACTGCACGAAGTACTACCCGGCGAAATCCTGGTCTGTCCGGGAACAAACCCCGCCTGGACACCCATTTTTGGCGTAGTTAAGGGTGTGGTTGCTGATAGAGGAGGTACGCTCAGCCATACCGCTATCGTTGGGCGGGAATATCAAGTACCTACAATAGTAAACTGCTTTGAAGGCACTGAAAAGATCAAAACCGGCATGAAGATAAGGGTTGATGCGACCCAGGGTGCTATCTATATCTTAGGCTAGCGGCCTACAACCTTACCTCGGAAACAGCCTTCACTCCGGGTATATGCACTAACAGGAAAGCGGCATGGGCAAGAAATCTGTAATAGTTATGGGTACACTAGACACCAAGGGGGAAGAAATACTTATCCTGAAGCAGCAGCTGGAGCAGAAACAGTGCCGTGTGATTGTCATTGATGTCAGTATGGGCGGTCAGCCCCCCTCCAAGGCCGACGTCGGCCCTGACGAAATCGCCCGCTTAGGCGGCAGCACCATTGAGGAAATCAGGGCATCCAAAGACAGGGACTGGCTGACCCAGGTCATGGAAAGAGGGGCTAAGGAGAAGGTCAGGCAGCTCTACGCCACCGGTAAGGTCGGCGGAATTATGGCCATCGGCGGCTCCACCATGGCCCTCTTCGGGGCCCGGGTGATGAAGCAGCTCCCCTTCGGCATACCCAAGGTTATCGTCTGTCCCGGAGTGATTCCGGCCCAGGTCCGCCGGCTCTACGACACCATGGACATGATGATAATGCAGGGCGTGGTCGATTTTGCCGGGCTCAACGAGCTGGCGATGAGCGTGCTGGTCCGGGCCGCCGGCGCTATCTGCGGCATGCTGGAGGACTCCGGCGAGGCTATCTCCAGCCTGCTTGAGAAATCGGTGGCCATAACCCAGCTCGGCTGGTCGGACAACTGCGCCCGGCTGGTCAAGCAGCACCTGGAAGAGAGGGGCTACCGGGTCTATCCTTTTCACGCCCAGGGAATAGGCGATAGGGCAATGGAGGACCTGATAGTCCAGGGCTTCTTCGACGGGGTGATAGATATCGCTCCGGCCGGTGTCATTGAGGAGCTCTTCCACGGTACTCGCGCCGCCGGGCCGAAAAGGCTTGAAGCCGCCGGGGAGAGAGGTCTGCCCCAGGTCATTGCCCCCTGCAGTATAAATATAACCAACGCCAGCCTGAGCCGAAGGCAGTCGGAGAAGTACGTCTCCAGAGAGAAAAAACTAAAACAGGACGAAGCCCGTATCGAGACGCGTTACAACCGGGAAGAGCTGACCACCGCCGCCGGGGTCTATGCCCAGAAACTGAATAAGGCCAGGGGGCCGGTAAAAATCCTCTGCCCGACCCGGGGCTGGTCTTCTTTGGACAGAGAAGGCTCGGTGCTGCATGCCCCTGAAGAAGACGAGGTATTCGTCGAGGAACTGAGGAGAAACCTGAAGCCGGAAATCGAAATCGAGGAGCTGGACTGCCACCTTGAGGACGCCGAGTTCGCCCTGGCCCTGGTCGAGGCCTTCGTTAGGATGGAGCAAGCTCGGAAGAAGGTCTAGCGCCGTGTAATATTCATATGCAAAAGACTACGGAACACGCTAAAAGGCACAAGCCTCACCGACCATCGTAAATCTTGGTATTGCTAAACCCCAATATTTGTAGTAACATTTGGGGCAGTCCTCACCATCGACGGCGGGACGGCCGTGGTCGATGTGGTTGGGGCTTCAATAACGG
>CAYNFV010000118.1:0-2219 GCA_964396645.1 uncultured Dehalococcoidales bacterium | reverse complement strand
AATATCTTGGTGCCCTTGCTGCCCTGACTGCCTATCTTACCGTACCAGTCAGCGCCGTTTTTAATGATTAGCGGGACGTTAGCCCAGGTTTCTACGTTGTTAAGGTTGGTCGGCTGCTCCCAGAGGCCCTTCTCCGAGGTATGGACATATTTCGCCCTGGGTTCGCCGACCTTACCCTCCAGCGAGGCCATCAGCGCCGTCGATTCGCCGCAGACGAAGGCGCCGCCGCCGCGGCTTATCTTGACGCTGAAATCAAAGCCAGAGCCCAGTATATTCTTGCCCAAAAGCCCCAGCCTTTCAGCCTGCTCGATGGCTATCCGGGCATTCTTGACCGCCAGCGGGTACTCGTTTCGGACGTAGATGTAGCCCTCATGCCCGCCGATGGCATAAGCGCCGATGACCATCCCCTCCAGGACGCTGTGGGGGTTGCCCTCCATAAGGCTCCGGTCCATAAAGGCACCGGGGTCGCCTTCGTCGCAGTTACAGATGATGTATTTGGTGTCGCCCTCGGCGTTGCGGCAGGTCTCCCACTTGGTCGCCGAGGGGAAGCCGCCGCCACCTCTACCCCTTAAACCCGCCTTCTTGACCTCGGCGATGATCGCCTCCGGTTTCATGGTGAGGGCTTTAGCCAGAGCGGCATAGCCGCCTAGAGCCAGGTAGTCCTCAATTATGGTGGGGTCAATATTGCTATTGTTGCCCAGGAGAAGACGTCGCTGCTTTTTATAGAAGGGCACATCAGATTCACGGGTTATCTTCTTGCCGGTATCGGGGTCAACATAGAGCAGCCTGTCGACAATATTACCCTTAACCGTCGCCGAGACTATTTCGGCAACGTCCTCGGCTTTTACCTGCTGGTAAAGGATATTTTCGGGCTTGATTACCACCAGTGGGCCTCGCTCGCAGAAGCCGGGGCAACCGGTGACCCTGAGGCTTATCTTGTCCTCCAGCCCCTGTTCTTTCAACTCACGCCTGAAACCAGCGATAACACCCTCAGCTCCCAGAGCCAGACAGCCGGTACCGCCACATATGACGATGCAGGGCTTCTGGACATCTCTGGACTTGGTTATCGATGCCCTCAGCGCCTCCAATTCCTGCGGCGAGCTCAACCGACCGTTAGCTCTCTTGGCCATTTAGTCGTAACTCTCCAGCAAATTTTTCACCCTATCCGTCTTCATCTGCCCCGAATATTTACCGTCAATAATAACTATCGGCCCCAGGGCGCAGGCACCGACGCAGTTGACCGTCTCCATAGTAAATTTAAGGTCCTTGGTGGTTTCCCTTGGCTTTATGTCAAGTTGCCGCCCTATTTCTTCAAGGACTCTACCCGCCCCCCTGACGTGGCAGGCGGTGCCCAGGCAGACATTGATTATGTGGCGCCCCCTCGGCTTGAGGCTGAAGGCCTTGAAGAAGGTAGCCACGCTGTAGACCTGGGTCATGGGGATATCCAGCCCTTCGCTTATCTGGTTCAAGGATTCCTTGGGCAGGTAGTTATAGTCCGCCTGAATGTCCTGCAGTATGGCTACCAGCATGCCCGGGTCGCGCCCGTAGCTGTCCAGTATTGAGTTAACCTTCCCTTTAGTCGGCTTATTTGCTGTCGGCACTCGCCCTCTCCTTAAGCTCAGTGTAATCAGCGGTCACCCGCTTTTGTATCTTATCCAGTATGTCCTCAGATAGATGCCTGAACCTCCCCTGCAGTTTCATGTAGTCGGTGACTGGCCTTAGCTCGGGGAAGTCAAAGCTCAGCTTATATTTACCGTTTTCCACCTCGTAGAGGGGGAATATGCCCGTCTCCACGGCCAGACGGCCTATCCTGACCGTCAGGTCGGTGGGGCACCTCCAGCCGGTGGGACAGACAGAGAGTATATGGACATAGGCGGGGCCGGGGGTTTTTGCCCCCTTCTCCACCTTCTCCATCAGGTCGAAGGGGTAGCTGGGACAGGCGGTCGCCACGTAGGGGATATTGTGAGCGGCGGCAATCGCCGGCATGTTCTTCTTCCAGCTTACCTGCCCGATGCTCTGCTTGCCGGCGGGGGAGGTGGTGGTAGCCGCGCCGTAGGGGGTGGCTGAAGAGCGCTGGATACCGGTGTTCATATAGGCTTCGTTATCAAAGCAGAGATAGAGGAAGTTATGCCCCCTCTCCATAGCCCCCGATAGCGCCTGGATACCGATATCGCTGGTGCCGCCGTCGCCGGCCATAGCCACCACGGTGATATCCTGCT
>CAYNFV010000117.1:0-2283 GCA_964396645.1 uncultured Dehalococcoidales bacterium | reverse complement strand
AGATTAAGGAGTTTACTCATTAGGGCGGGCTGGGTTGGGACGAAAAACCAACGTTCGCCAAGGTGGGGTGGGGAGATTGCTTCGTCGCTACGCTCCTCGCAACGACGTAAATCCCTCCTCTCTAGTCACCCCGCCCAAAGCGTGCTAAAATAAAGACAGGGTTTTTGTTATGGAAAGCCAGTCGGTCTTAGCCACCACCTGCGGCGAGCTGGAGTTACGCTGGGGCGAGCGCACCTATATCATGGGCATCCTCAACGTTACCCCCGATTCCTTCTCCGGCGACGGGCTGGCCGACGACGTCAAGGCGGCCGTGGCGCGGGCAAAACGAATGGCGGCAGAAGGCGCCGACATCATCGATATCGGCGGCGAGTCCACCCGACCTAATGCCCAGCCCGTATCGGTTGAAGAAGAGCTGCGGCGGGTTATTCCCGTCATCGAAAAACTGGCCGGAGAGCTGGCCGTACCCATGAGCATTGATACCACCAAGTCCGAAGTAGCGCAGAGAGCGCTGGAGGCGGGGGCACGAATGCTCAACGACCAGTGGGGCTTAAAGAGCGACCCACGCCTGGCCGAGCTTGCCGCCGAGTGGAAGGTGCCCATCGTCCTGATGAGCAACCAGCGCGACAAGGGCGGCTACAACGCTGACCTTGGGCGCGACACCGCCGACTATAAAGACCCCGTCGCTGAGGTAATAAACTCCCTCAAAGGGAGTCTGGAGATAGCGTCCCAGTGCGGCGTGCCCGGGGAAAACATCATCATTGACCCCGGCATCGGCTTCGGCAAGAGCTGGCAGCACGACCTGGAGATAGTCCGGCGCTTGAGCGAGCTTGCCGAGCTGGGCAAGCCCATCCTGCTCGGGCCCTCGGGCAAGTCCTTCATCGGCAAGGTGCTCGACCTCCCCGTCGGTGAGCGATTGCCGGGCACCGCCGCCGCCGTGGCTATCGGCATCGCCCATGGTGCCGACATGGTGCGCGTCCACGATGTCAAGCAAATAGTACGGGTCTGCCGCATGAGCGACGCTATCATTGGAAGGAGGCAAATTGGCAACTGAAGCGGTAACCGCCTATCTCGGCCTGGGCTCCAATCTGGGAGACCGCCAGGCCAACCTCGACCGGGCCCTGGAGTTTCTGGGGCAGAGGCTGCGCGTTGAAAAGATTTCCTCGATATACGATTCCGAGCCGGTGGGCAATATCGAGCAGCCCCGTTTCTTGAACCTGGTCTGTGAGGTCAATACACATCTCCCCCCCATGGCGCTTTTGGCACTGGGCAAGGGCATCGAGAACAAGCTGGGGCGGTGGGGAGGCCCCTCCGGTGCCCCCCGCACCATCGACATCGATATCCTGCTCTACGGCGACGAGGTCGTGGAGACCCCGGAATTGACCATTCCCCACCCCCGCATGACCAAAAGGGCCTTTGTCCTCGTCCCCCTGGTGGAGATTGCCCCCGACGTGAAGCACCCCGTAACCGGCCAGACGGCCAAGGAGATGCTCAAGGCGGCCAAAGAGGTGCAGGGCGTCTTCAAGTGGGAGGGGGTCTAGTGTATAGCATCTCGGTGGAGCAGCACTTCGACGCCGCCCACGCCCTGCGCGGCTATAAGGGTAAGTGCGAGGCGCTGCACGGCCACCGCTTTCGGGTGGTGGCCAGGATAGAGGCTAAAGCCCTCGACGACATCGGGCTGGCCTACGACTTCGCCGAGCTAAAGGCTCATCTGGCTGAGGTCATATCCCGCTTCGACCACACCAACCTCAACGATGTCCCCCCCTTCGACAGAATAAACCCCTCCTCCGAGAATATCGCCGCTAATATCTATAAGCAGCTTAAATCAAGGCTGACTGGTGTTTCGCTTACCGCCGTAGAGGTCTGGGAGTCCCCTCAGACGGGGGTAAGCTATAGCCCCGACTAAGCCCTAAGGAGGGTAATATGGCTAGACTGACCGAGGAAGCCAGGAAAATAATCGCCGAAGCCGGCCCCGCCCTCATCGCCACCTCCAGCATGAACGGCAAGTCCCATGTTTCGGTTAAGGGCTTGTTCCGCATCCTCGACGACGAGCGTATCGTCTTCGTCAATATCGATTCCCCGCGCACGCTGGCCAATCTCAGGGATAACCCCCAGCTTTCGACGATGGTCTTTGACCCCGAAACCGGCCGGAGCTGCCGTATCTGGGGCAAGACCGAGATTTTGACCAAGGGCGAGCTTTTCGACTCGATTAAGGCGGAGTCCGGCGGCAAGCTGAAGGTGCCGTACCTGATTTTGGTTAAGGTGGGGGAGGTGGAGGTTTTTTAG
>CAYNFV010000116.1:0-2309 GCA_964396645.1 uncultured Dehalococcoidales bacterium | reverse complement strand
TTCCTCTCCGAGACGGCTCAACTGGCCGATGTCGTCCTGCCCGGGGTGAGCTTTGCCGAAAAAGACGGCACCTTCACCAACACCGAGCGCCGGGTGCAAAGAGTAAGAAAGGCGGTGGAGCCGGTAGGGGCGAGCCGCGCCGACTGGCTGGTCACCTGCCAGCTGGGCCAGAAGATGGAGGCTAAGGGCTTCGACTTTAAGGATGCCCCCCAGATTATGGATGAGATTGCCTCATTGACTCCCAGCTACGGGGGAATGAGCTATAAACGCCTGGAAAAGGGCGGTTTGCAGTGGCCCTGTCCCACCCCCGGGCACCCGGGGACGCCCATACTGCACACTCAGCAGTTTACCCGCGGCAAGGGGCAGTTTATCCCGCTGGAATATAAGCCGCCTATGGAATTACCCGATAAGAAATACCCGCTGGTGCTGACCACCGGGCGCAGCCTCTATCACTTCCACACCGGCACCATGACGCGTAGAGTAGAAGGACTGAACGTATTGAGGAGAGAAGGGGAGGTGGAGATGAACCCCGCCGACGCCGCCAAGCTGGGCATCGCCGATGGCGAAAAAGTAAAGGTCGCCTCGCGGCGGGGGGAGGTGGTGGCTAAAGCCAACGTCACCGAGGCTTCGCCTGAGGGGGTGGTCTTTATGACCTTTCACTTCGCAGAAAGCCCGGCTAACCGACTGACCAATCCCGCCCTCGACCCGGTAGCCAAGATACCCGAGTACAAGGTCTGTGCCGTTAAAGTAGAGAAGGCATAGGCCAGGTGGTGGTTTTGACACTACAGCTGACGTTGAATGGGACTGAGGTTAGTGGTCGCCCGGGGCAGACCATTCTTGAGCTGGCGCAGGAAAACGGCGTCGATATTCCCACGCTCTGCCACCACGCCGACCTGTCTCCCCTCGGTGCCTGCCGTGTCTGCGTGGTTGAGGTGGAGGGTTCGCGGACGCTGGTCGGCTCCTGCCACACGCCCATCGCTGACGGCATGGTCATCCATACCCATTCTCCCAAGGTATTAGCCAGCCGTAGGGCTATCGTCGAGCTGCTGCTGGCCAGCCACAGCGGCTCTTGCTATATGTGCGATAAGGCCAATATGTGCGAGCTGCGCAAGATTGCTGCCGAGCTCGACGTGGGGCTGCCACGATTCCAGGCGAAGAAGCGCTACTATCCTGTAGAAGATATCAGCCCCTATATTACGCGCGACCTGACCAAGTGTGTTATGTGCCGCCGCTGCGTCCGCGCCTGTAGTGAGATTGCCAAGCAGGACGTTTTCGCTATCGCCTACCGGGGCTTTGGTTCCAAGATTATCGTCGATTTTGACCAGCCCCTAGATAAAGAAGCCTGCCGTGATTGCGGTATCTGTATCCCTTACTGCCCGACAGGGGCGTTGAGCCAGCCGAGCGAGAGAAGAGCCGAGAAGAAAGGGAAGCCCCTAGTGGTAACTGGTTAATTCTCTGGTTTTAGGAGGGGGTGGAGATGAAGAGAGCCGGCCGAAACGGGGATAAGGGAAAGCTGCTGGTGCTGCTGGAGGCAGCCCAGGCTAAATCGGCGCACGTGTCCCGCGATACCATTACCGAGCTGGCTGAATCCCTGGAGCTTTCTATAGGCGAGGTCTACGGTGTCGCCAGCTTTTACTCTTTCCTCGCCACCGAACCGAGGGGCAGGAATATCATCCGCATTTGTAAAAGCCTGCCCTGCCTGCTTAAAAATGCCCAGGTTATTATCGACAGCGTGCGTAAAGAGCTCGGTATTAAGCCCGGTGAGACCACCGCCGACGGCAGATTCTCCTTTGAATTGACCAACTGCATCGGCGCCTGCGATAAAGCGCCGGCGATGATGATAAATAGCGACGTCCACGGCGACCTGACGCCGAAGAAGATAGCCAAAATCCTAGAGGCGTATAAATAATGGAGAAGCGGGTAGTATTAAAGAACTGCGGGGTTATTGACCCCAAGGATATAGCCAGCTATCTGGCTGTAGATGGCTTTGAGGCGCTGAAAAAGGCGCTGAAGCTAACCAGCCAGCAGGTGATAGATGAGGTCAAGGCCTCGGGGCTACGGGGCAGGGGAGGGGCTGGCTTTCCCTGCGGCTTGAAGTGGGAATTGGCCAGCAAAGCTAAAGGCGCTGAGAAATACGTCATCGGCAACGCCGATGAGGGGGAGGTGGGGACGTTCAAGGACAGGTATATTCTGGAGAACGACCCCTTCAGCCTTATCGAGGGCATAGCCATCGCCGGCTACGCCATCGGGGCTAAAAAGGCCTTTATCTACCTCCGTGCCGAGTACCACTTCCTGCTTGATTTAGTTAA
>CAYNFV010000115.1:0-2319 GCA_964396645.1 uncultured Dehalococcoidales bacterium | reverse complement strand
AAATGGGAAAGGATATCGTCTAGGGCACAAAGAAAATACCGCGGCAAGCGAGAGCCATTTAGATAACCCCAAAACCCTATTATATTGTCGGAGTTTATGTTTCCAGAATCTCTTTGTGCCTCAGGGCGCGCTCCAGTGAGGGCTGCATCTTCATATCGCGGAACTCTTTGATGGCGAAGTCCAGGTGCTTCAGCGCCGCCGCCTTCTCCTTGGGGTAGTGCTCCAGCAGAAGCTCGGCGAGGTTGAGACAGGTGAGGGCGATTTCCGGTCTGAACTTCATCTCGGTAGCAACTTTGAGGGCCTCATCGTAGTACTTGCGGGCTTCATCGTATTTTCCCAGGAGAGCCGCCGCCCCGCCCAGATGGCGGTCCACACAGGTCGTGCCGAATACACCGGTTGTGCGGAGACCACTGTCAGTATATCGGCGCAGTAGTAGCTCCGCCGCCTCTTTATGTCCGACCAATACCGCTGCCTCTAGCAAGGTCATATCAATAGAAGCCCACATCTCATCTTTGTCGGAAACAATTTCAGGACGGGCCGCTATCATAGCGTCCAGGATTCCTGTCACTTCAGGGTCCGGAGTGGGATACGCCTGGCAGATAACCTTTACAATGCTCGCCGGCATGTCTGGCATTACGGGAATGGCTTCATCGGCTCTGCCCAGACGAGTAAACGGGGTAACACCGGCAATTTGTACTAGCGATTTGGCGAGAGAAGCAACATTCAGTTCTGAGCTGAGTGTTTGGATTTTCTGAGCTATCTCCACGGCATTCTCCAGACGACCATCCAGCGAAGCCATGAAACCGTCAATACCCATCGCTGCCAAATTTAGAATAGATTGCCCGCTGCGCTCGGCCAATTCTTTGGCCTCGTTTAGTAATTTATCGGCACGCTGTCGCTGACCGGATTCAAGGAAAATGCTGCCCATAATAATTAATGAAATGCCAAGCGATTCTGGATTTACGCCAACGCGTGAGCGTTCTTCCAATTCCTCAGCCAGGCGCCAACGCTCCTGGGTGTACTGTGGTGCCTGTGCGTGAATGAGCCAGAGGCAAGCCATGAACCAGAACGTCTGGGGTTCACCGAGGCGGCGGGCCAGCTCAAGGGCCTGTGTGCTTAGAGGAAGCCCCTCGGCCATAAGAGCGGACTGCTGCGTATATAGTCCGGCTGACACTTTCACCTGAGCCATACCCTCGTCAGCCCAGGCCCGAGCCAGGGTTTCTGGCTCGGCATAACGGTCGGCCCGCTCCACCCACTGGACAGCCTCCGAGCTTCCCCATATGGCCAGGTCAAAGCCCCCGTAAGCGTGAAGGCAGAGAATGGCCATGGTGCAGGCTTGGGAGGCGCGGGCAGGGTCATTGAGTTCTTCAGCCAGGACAAATGCTTCCGGAAGCTCCTTATCCAGAGCCCTTCTGGGTTCCCCTCCAATGGTCAGGACATGGCACAAGCCAAGGAGCAGGTCGCAATAGCCAACCTTGTCCTCAGGGTCAAGCACCTTCTGCACCTTGAGGGCTTGCTCCAGCAGACGTATTGCCTCACCGTAGGCATAAACATCTAAAGCTCGTTTGGCCGCCATCTGGCCGTATTCAACCGCTTTTTTAAGGTCGGCGGGGTCGGTGGACTGGGAGAAGTGCTCGGCCAGCTCGGCGGCGTGCTCCTCAAGTCGCTTTTCATACTGCTTCTCCAGCGAACGCGCCACCTGCTGGTGTAGCTGCAGGCGCTGCGGGGCAATCAGCTCTTCGTAAAGCGTCTGGCGGAAGAAGGCGTGGGTGAAGCGGTAGCGTACCACTCCTACCTGCGAGCGCTCCTCCAACACGGAAAGCTGCACGGCCTCCTTGAGGTCATTGACAAAGGCATCTTCCTTAATATCGGCGACCGCCTTCAGCGTATCCATCGGGAACTCCCGCCCGATGACGGCGGCTACGGAGAGCAGGCGGTTGCATTCGGGGCTTAAGAGTGACAGGCGCTTGCCGATAACGTCCCGTAATCCTTCGGGGATGCTCATTTCCAGCGGGGTATCTCTGGTGGGCCGCAAGTGCCCCTCCTTTTGCGCCAGCAATCCCTCCTCGGCGAGGTAGCGCACTACCTCCTGCACGAAGAGGGGGTTTCCCTCCGTCTGGCGGTGCACCGCCTCGGCCAGGCTCCAGGGGACTTCTTCCCGGGTGATGCCTTCCAGCATGCGCCTGACCTCATCGGCGTTGAGCCCGCGCAGTAGGACGCGCCCGTAGCTGGAGGAACGTCTCAACTCGGCCAGTGCCGCCGAGAGCGGATGGCTGCGGTCCACCTCCACGTCACGGTATGTCCCGATAATTAAAAGTC
>CAYNFV010000114.1:0-2401 GCA_964396645.1 uncultured Dehalococcoidales bacterium | reverse complement strand
CTGACCAAAGAAGACATCGTCGAGATAGTAAGACACATCATCATGATTAATAACGGCTTCGATAGCCCCGACGATATCGACCACCTGGGCAATCGGCGGGTGCGCACCGTGGGCGAGCTGATTCAGAACCAGTTCCGCATCGGACTCCTCAGGCTGCAACGGGTGGTCAGGGAGAGAATGAGTATCATCGGCGCCGATGCCGCTACCCCCAGCGTCCTGGTCAACATCCGCCCGGTGGTGGCGGCGGTGAGGGAGTTCTTTGGGGGCTCGCAGCTATCGCAGTTTATGGACCAGACCAACCCCTTAGCCGAGCTGACCCATAAGCGCCGCCTTTCGGCAATGGGGCCGGGGGGCTTATCCCGAGAGCGAGCCGGCTTTGAGGTCCGCGACGTGCACTTTTCCCACTACGGTAGAATCTGCCCTATCGAGACGCCGGAGGGGCCCAATATCGGCCTTATCGGCTCTCTGGCTACCTACGGGCGGATTAACCAGTACGGCTTTATCGAGACGCCCTACCGCCGCGTAATCAGCGAGCTGGAAAACAGCTCCGAGGCTTTAGTGGGGCGGACGACACGGGAAGCGGTGACCAACGCCAAGGGCACCACCGTGGTCAAAGCCAGGACGGTCATCACGGATACTATAGCCGCCAAGCTGGCTAAGCTATCAGCAAGAAAGATTCAGGTTGTCCCCTTTGTCTCCGACGAGGTCAGCTACATGACCGCCGATAAAGAGGACGAGTATATTATCGCCCAGGCCAACGCCCGCCTCGACGAGAAGAACCAGTTCGTCGATGAGAGGATTGAAGCCAGGCTGGGCGACCGCTACATGCTGGAAACCCCGGAAAACATAGAGTATATCGACGTATCACCCAAGCAGATTGTCAGCGTTGCCACCGCCCTGATACCCTTCCTGGAGCACAACGACGCCAACCGCGCCCTGATGGGCTCCAACATGCAGCGGCAGGCAGTGCCTTTGCTCCGGCCCGAGGCGCCGATGGTTTCCACGGGTATGGAAATAGAGGTGGCCAAGCACAGCGGGCAGGTGCTCTTCGCCCGGAGCCCCGGCGTGGTGAGCTCCGTAACCAGTTCCCAGATTGTGGTCACCAACGACAACAGTGAAAATGACGTCTACCCGCTGATGAAGTTCGTCCGCACCAACCAGGGTACCTGCATCAACCAGAAGTCTATAGTGAGCCAGGGCGAGCGGGTGGAGGCGGGGCAGGTCCTGGCCGATAGCTCCGCCACCGAATACGGTGAGCTGGCCCTGGGGCAAAATGTGACCTGCGCCTTTATGAGCTGGGAAGGCTACAACTTTGAGGACGCTATTATCATCAGCAACCGGCTGGTAGAGCAGGACAAGTTCGCCTCGATTCACATCGAGAAACACGAGGTGGAAGCCCGCGATACCAAGCTGGGCCCCGAGGAGATTACCCGCGATATACCCAATGTCGGCGAAGAGAGCCTGCGCGAGCTGGACGACGAAGGCATCGTGCGGGTGGGGGCCGAGGTGGGGCCCGACGATATACTGGTGGGTAAGATTACCCCCAAGGGCGAAACCGAGCTCTCGGCGGAGGAGAAGCTGCTGCGGGCTATCTTCGGTGAGAAAGCCAGAGAGGTCAAGGACACCTCGCTGCGCGTGCCTCACGGCGAGTGGGGTAAGGTGATTAACGTCAGGGTCTTCTCCCGCGAGAGCGGCGACGACCTGCCCGCCGGGGTCAACCAGTGGGTCCAGGTCTGGATCGCCCAGAAGCGCCGAGTTTCGGTAGGCGATAAGCTGGCCGGGCGGCACGGCAACAAGGGGGTCATCTCCATAATTGCGCCGGCGGAAGACATGCCCTTCCTTCCCGACGGAACACCGGTAGATATTATTCTTAACCCTATCGGCGTCCCCTCGCGAATGAACCTGGGGCAGGTATTGGAAACCCACCTGGGCTGGGCTGCCCAGCTGCTGGGCTTCCGGGCGATTACCCCCGTCTTCGACGGCGCCAGTGACGCCGCTATTGAAGACGCCCTGGCTCGAGCCTGGATTGCCCAGAGGAGCGGCGCCGTCAGCCTTAAGCCCGACAACGACCACCCCACCCTGAAGCTGGAGCTGGCTATGAAATGGCTGAAAAAGAACGGCTATGACGGGGAGAGGGTGTTCAGCGATAACCACCCCGGTGAAGCCAGGGACGTTTGCCTCCGCCTCTGGCTGGAAGACATGGGCGTAAAGAGCAAGGAGCTCAACGAGGAGAAGCTGGCAGAAGCCATAGAGAAGGTAAGAGCGGAACGGGGCCTGCCCCCGCCCATCGTGGGCAAGGTCGTCCTCCGCGACGGGCGCAGCGGCGAGCCCTTCGACCAGCCGGTAACGGTGGGCAATATCTACATGATGAAGCTCATCCACCTGGTTGAGGACAAGGTCC
>CAYNFV010000113.1:0-2628 GCA_964396645.1 uncultured Dehalococcoidales bacterium | reverse complement strand
CTCCTTTAACCTTTTGGGGAACGCTCTCTATCACCTGGGTAATGTCCCAGTTCACTGGGCAGAGGCGGATACAGCGCCCGCAGCCGGTGCAGGCGATAACATCGAAGGCCATGGGGTAGAACTCGTATTTATGGCATACCTTTTGTCTCACCCGCCTCCATTTCTCACTCCTGGGGTTCTCCATGGGCATCTTGGTGTAAAGGGGGAAACCGCAGCTATCCCAGTTGCGGAACCTGGCCCCCTCCCCCTTGACCATCTCGTCGTTGATGTCGAAGCAGTAACAGGTAGGGCAGAGCAGGGTACAGATACCGCAGCTTATGCACTTGGCCGCGGTCTTGGTCCAGAATTCCTCGTCATCGAAGCTCTCTAGCAGCCTATCCTTGATGCCGGTCGTGTCCAGCTTTCGGGTTACCTTATTATATGATGTTTCCTTTGACTTTTCGGCTTCGGCCTCGTCGCTTTTGGTGGCTTCTTTCAAGCCGCTGGCCTTGGCGAGCAGCTCCTTGCCCTTGGCGGTGACCTCCTCAATCAAGAAGTAGTCGCCGATGTCGATAAGCATCAGGTCGACATTGGTGGAGTCGGTGGGGGTAGTGCCCATTGAGGTACAGAAGCAGCTCTCACAGGGGTTGGTGCAGCCCATACCCACCAGCACCGCATTCCTTCTCTTTTCCAGGTAGTAGGGGTCTTTATAGGCGTCCTCAAAGGTCATATCCACTATGGCCATAGCCCGGGCGTCGCAGGGGCGGACGCCGAAGAGCAGTTGCTTTTGTCCGTTCTTTGACGGCGGTTCTATCCGGTAGCCCTCTTCGTCTTTGCGGAAGCGGAACATCTCCTCCATGGGGGGAAGGAAGCTGGCTTTGGGAGGGACAACCGTGTTTCGGTACCACTCCAGAAAGCTGGTGTCTTTACCGTCCCACTCTGTCATCTCAGCCACCCCGCTGGCTCTTGACGGCGCCAGCACGTTGAACTGCTGACTCCATTCTTTGAGTAGCTGGGCGATGTCCTTCTTGTTTACTTTTTTGCTCATTACCTGAATAAGTCCTCGGCCTCTTCCTGTTCGTAGTGGACCATTAAGGGCAGGGCGTCCTTGTCCATTCCCGACTTGAACTTGAAGAGCTCATCGACAATGTCGTACATCTCTCTGGTCAGGCTTCTCAAAGGTATGTTTACCGGGCAGACGCGCTCACACTCGCCGCAGTCGGTGCACCTGCCCGCCACGTGGATGTTGCGTATTATCTGGAAGATAAGGTTATCCTGCCAACGGGGCATGGGCATTACCCACTGCGGCTCGGTCTCCTCGACGAAGCAGCGCTGGCAAAAACAGGCGGGGCAGACATTGCGGCAGGCATAGCAGCGGATGCAGCGGCTTAATTCTTTTTCCCAGGAAGCCCATCTCTCGGTTGACGTCAGTTCTTTCAAAGCGGCGATGTTTTGCCCGCTTACCTTAAGCTCGGGCGACGGCTTTCGCTCCTCGCCGAGAAGAATATCGTATTCCTGTGGTGTGGGCAGCTCGCAGGCCAGGCAGTGGTCGAAGAGAACGTCGCTGGCGGTGAAGTCTTTCTTCTTGCCGTTGACCTTTACGCTTACCTTGTCGCCGTCACGGCTGATGTCATCCAGCTCGTCCCGCTCTTTGCCCACTAGCCTTTCTATCTTGGCTAAATCGATAATTCCCGGGCAGGGGACACCCAGGATGACCAGGTCTTCTCTGGCCACCTTGTTGTCCTGTATCAGGCTGACGATGGAACGGCTCTCGCAACCCTTGGCCACGATGGCCACCCGCCCCTTCATCTCGGTGAGGAAACTAGCCAGGTTGTTGGTGATAAAGGGGTTGATGACCAGACGCTCGGTGTCGGCGGCGTCTTTGGTGATGAGGGGGGTGGTGGTGAACTTCAGGCTCCCTGCTTCAAAGCCGATAATCCAGTCAATCTTCTTTTGCTCGAGCAGCGCCTTCGCTTCTTGCCTTAGTTTTTGCTCCATTCTTCTTTCTTTCAAAGAGCTGATTGGGGCCGACCTCTTTTAAGCCCTGGGTTACATCGGTGACGACCTCAGCGAACTTGCCTCCCTCTGAAGCGGAGACCCAGCTGGCCTGTAATCTCTGGGGCTCGACGCCGAGGTATTCCAGGAATTTCTTGATGATGGCGATGCGGCGGCGGGCGCGGTAGTTGCCCGTCTGGTAGTGGCAGTCACCGGGGTGGCAGCCGGAAACGAGCACCCCGTCAAAGCCCAGCCGCAGCGCCTTGAGAATAAACAGCGAGTCAACCCGGCCTGAACAGGGAACCTTTATTATCCTGATGTTGGCCGGGTATTTCTTGCGGCTGGTGCCGGCCAGATCGGCGCCGGCATAGCTGCACCAGCGGCATAAGAAACCGAGCAGCTTGGGCTCCCATTCCGATTCCGGGCTCATCTCACTCCTTGGGTCAAAGCTGGTGCCATTGTAGCACAGGCGTAAGAAAAGCTTCAAGCGTATAAATACCTAAATTGCCTTATTATTCGCTCGACTGATATACTTTTTAAAGATATGAAGACCAGCGATTTTGATTATCACCTGCCCCCTGAGCTTATCGCCCAGGTTCCACTGGAGCCCAGGGACAGGTCGCGGCTTATGGTCTTGGAGCGGAGCCGCGGCTC
>CAYNFV010000112.1:0-2685 GCA_964396645.1 uncultured Dehalococcoidales bacterium | reverse complement strand
GCGATGGATATCGAGGGCATCGGCGAAGCCCAGAGCGTGATACTTTATGACAACGGGCTGGTCAAGAACGCCGCCGAGCTTTATAAGCTAGCGAAGAAGCGGGGCGAGCTGCTGCAATTGGAAAACATGGGCGAAAAGAGCGTGGACAACCTTCTCAAAGCCATTGAGGATAGTAAGAACCGGCCCCTGGCCCGATTTATCTTTGCTTTAGGCATAAGACACATCGGCAGCGAGACGGCCGAGATTCTAGCCAGACGCTTCGGCAGCATTGAGGCTTTGTCTAAGGCATCCCGCGACGAACTTATGAAAACCGAAGCCATCGGCCCCAAGATTGCCGACAGCATCCGCGCCTTCTTCGGTCAGGAGGAAAACCGGAAAATCATACAGGGCTTAAAGGAGGCCGGCGTCAAAATGGCCGAAAAAGCCAAAACCGAAGCTTTGCCTTTAGACGGCCAGGAGTTCGTTATCACGGGACGACTTGAGTCTTCCTCCAGACAGGAGGCCGAGGAGAGAATAAAAGCCCTGGGCGGCACGGCTAAGGACAACGTCACCAAGAAGACGAACTATCTTGTCGTCGGCGCCGACCCCGGCGGCACCAAGCTGGCTAAAGCTCAAGAGCTGGGCACCAAGCAGATTGACGAAAAGAAGCTGTTGAACATCCTGGAGGGGAAAGCTCAATGAAGCTGATTGTGGGCTTAGGCAACCCGGGGCGGGCTTATGCCCGCCACCGCCACAACATCGGCTTTATCTGCCTCAACCGCTTCGCCCGGAGCGAGGGCATAAAGTTTGCTCATAAAAAGGGGCTGGCGCGCATCGGCACGGGCAAGGTGGATAACAATGATGTGGTATTGGCCAAGCCCCAGACCTTTATGAACAACAGCGGCCGCTCGGTCAGCCGTTTAATAAAGAAGTTCAACATCGACCTCGACGACCTCATCGTCATTCATGACGACCTCGACCTGCCCCTGGCTAAAATCCGCTTAAGTTTCGGCAGCAGCTCCGGCGGGCATAAGGGCATCAACTCTGTTATTCAAGAAATAGGCAGTCAGGACTTTATTCGTCTTCGGATAGGCATCGGCCGCCCCGATAAGCCCGAAATCAGCGAAGACGATGTTATTGACTATGTCCTCAGCGACTTCAGCCCCACCGAAAAACGCGCCATCGGAAAGATTATCCCCACCATCGGCGAAGCCATCCTCTGCCTGCTTTCTGAAGGCTTAACTACGGCGATGAACAAATTTAACTAGCGCCCAACCCTGAGCGCCCACCGTCACCCTGAGCGCAGCGAAGGGTCTCTCTTGAGATTCTTCAGTTGCTCCGCTCCTTCAGAATGACAAAGGGGGCTTTGCCCCCTTAAAAACCCCCCGAAAGCGGGGGTGGGTGGCGTACCCAATAAGAGATATATAAGGGGTACCACCCTTATAGGGTGGGTATTGGGTGGGAAAACAAAACGTACGCTAACAAGGTGGGGTGTCAGGGAGGAAAGACTGTTTCCAAACCCCATCTCCTGGTGCTATAATCCATATACGCATGACCAAAAAACAACCCATCATCGCCGTCATCGGCGGCGGCAGCTGCAACCAGGAAGAAGCCCACCTGGCCGAAGAAGTCGGGCGTGAACTGGCCAAGCGAGGCGCCACTCTGGTTTGCGGGGGGCTGGGCGGCGTTATGGAGGCCGCCTGCAAAGGCGCCAGCGCTGAAGGCGGCACCACCATCGGCATCCTGCCCGGTGACGACCGAAATTTAGCCAACCCCTATGTAAAAATTCCCATCGTCACCAACCTGGGCTACGCCCGCAACGTGGCTGTGGTCAAGTCGGGGCAGGCGGTCATCGCCGTCGGCGGCAACTACGGCACCCTCTCCGAGATAAGCCACGCCCTGCAAAGCGGCATCCCCGTCATCGGTCTGGGCACTTGGTCGATAGCCCGCAACGGCAAAGAGGATAAAGCCATTATTACCGCTAAAAATGCCGCCGAGGCGGTGGAGAAAGCGCTCAAGGCAGCCAGGGATTTGGAGTAATAAATGACTAAAATTGACAGCGTCCGGGCCAGAGAGATTTTAGACTCCAGGGGCAACCCCACCCTTGAGGTCGAGGTCAGGCTCGACGACGGCGTTAGCGGCAAAGCGGCGGTGCCCTCGGGAGCCAGCACCGGCCAGCACGAAGCCGTAGAGCTCAGGGACGGCGATAACTCCCGCTTCGGCGGCAAGGGCGTGCTCAAAGCCATAGCTAACGCCAACAATGAAATCGCCCAACTCGTAAAAGGCCTGTCCGCCACCGACCAGCCCGCTTTAGACCGCAAGCTCATTGAGCTCGACGGCACGCCCAACAAGTCGCGCCTGGGGGCTAATGCCATCCTTGGAGTATCTCTAGCCACTGCCCACGCCGTAGCCATCTCCGCCGAAATGCCCCTCTATCTCTACCTTGGACAGGAGGATATCTATACCCTGCCCGTGCCCATGCTCAATATCCTCAACGGCGGCAAGCACGCCGCCGATTCCACCGACTTCCAGGAGTTCATGGTCGTGCCCGCCGGAGCCGAAAGCTTTGCTCAAGCGTTGAGGATGGCTACCGAGATTTATCAGACACTAAAGAAGGTGCTAAAAGACAGAGGCTTGAACACCAACGTCGGCGACGAGGGCGGCTTTGCCCCCTCCCTCCCCTCCAATAAGGACGCTATCGAAGCC
>CAYNFV010000111.1:0-2792 GCA_964396645.1 uncultured Dehalococcoidales bacterium | reverse complement strand
CCCTATGCTATGATAGACGCCCCCTTGTCCTTTGAGAGCGTTCTGGGGGCGGGTGCTATCACCGTCTTCGATGAAACTAGAGATATCGTTGATATCGTAGAAAAGACTATGGAGTTTCTGGCCGAGGAGTCCTGTGGCAAGTGCACTCCCTGCCGTGAGGGCACCGAGGTGATGGCCGAGACTATGGAGAGGTTTATGAGGGGGGAGGGTACTAATAAGGACATCAGAGTTCTTAAGGAGCTGGCCGAAACCATGATGCTCAGCTCGCTGTGCGGGCTGGGGCAGGCGGCTCCGATTCCGGTAGTGGATAGCCTGGAGCATTTTAGAGGCGACTACGACAACCATATTCGCCAGAAATAGGGGTGGCTATGATAACAGTAACCAAGCAAAAACCGCTGGAAGAGGTTCTACTGGGCCTGGGTAAGGCCAAAAAGGTGTATATTATCGGCTGCGGCACCTGCGCCACCATCTGCCACACCGGTGGCAGGGCCGAGGTGCTGGAGATGAAAGAGAAGCTGGAGGCGGAGGGCAAGAAGGTTACGGGGTGGATGGTCATCCCCACCGCCTGCGATGAGCTTACCCGTGAAGCCCTGGCTGAGAACGCCGAAGCCATTAAGGCCGCTGATGCCATACTGGTGATGAGCTGTGCCTTCGGCGTCCAGACTGTCACCATGTACAGCGATAAGCCCGTCTATCCAGCGTTGAACACCCTCTTTGTCGGCAAAGAAGAGACGCCGGGGCATTTTATTGAGGTCTGTATGCAGTGCGGGAACTGTATTCTGGCGACGACGGTGGGCATCTGCCCGCTGGTGAGGTGCGCCAAGAGCCTGCTCAACGGGCCCTGCGGCGGCTCGGTTGACGGTAAGTGTGAAGTATCGCCCGATACTCCCTGTGCCTGGCAGCTTATCTACGATCGCTTGAAGGCATTGGGGCAATTGGATAAGATGGAGGAGATTGTGCCGGTGCGAGACTGGAGCACCAGCACTTCTGGAGGTCCACGCCGATTCGTCCTCACGGATGAGACTGATGACTAACGATAAGGAAAGCGATTTCCTGGCTGAAGGCGGTGAGCACGAGCATCCCCCTGAAGAAGCTGCTTTCAGGATGTGGCTCAGGGTATTCGTTACCATAAGGTGGATTACCATCCTGGGTATCCTGGCGGCTACCCTCATCGCCTCCAGGGTATTCGACATTGAGTTTCCCACCGCGCCCGCCTACGGGGTATGTGCCTTTGTCGCCCTGTGCAACCTGGTGCTCCTCTTCCAGGCGCGGAGCCTAAGGGAAATACCCGCCAGCCTGTCCATCCACAGAGCCAGAATCTACGGCACCATCCACCTCCTGCTCGACCTGGTGGCCTTCGCCGTGCTGATTCATTTCACCGGTGGGATTGAGAACCCCTTTATCTTCTACTTTGTGCTGCACATCATTGGCGCCAGTATGATACTTCACTATACCTCGGTCTATCTCTTAGCCACCTCAGTTATCGTCATGGTCTCGCTGCTGGTGGGATTGGAGTATGCCGGGGTGATACCCCATGTAAATCTGGTCGGATTTGCCAACCCTGGGCTTTACCAGGAGGGGGGTTATATACTGGCGATCCTGGTTGTCTTGGGCAGCGCCCTCTTCGCCGCTAGCTACATGGCTACCTCTGTTGTCGGTGAGCTGAGAAAGCGGCAGCGGGAGGTTATGCAGTTGAGCCAGCGCCTCCTGGGTAAGAGAACCAGGGAGCTGGAGCAGGCTTCCCAGGAAATAGCCAAGATGGAAGAAGCCCGGAACCGCTTCCTCCACTTTCTGGGGGTAACGGTTCACGACCTTAAAGCGCCCCTGACAGCCATTCAGAGCTATTTCTGGGTTATGCTCGGCGGTTTTGCCGGGGAGCTTACCGAAAAGCAGCGGGGTATGCTGGAGAGAAGCAGTCAGAGGATTAAAGAGCTGTTGAGCCTGGTCAGCGACCTGCTGGATATTCCGCGCATTGAGACCGGGCAGATTGTCCAGGAGATGAAGGACATCTCCTTGAAGGAGGTAATCGAGACGGCAGTCGGGGATATTCGCGACCTGGCCGAACAAAAGAAGCTAACGTTGAAGATGGAAATGCCCAAGTCCCTGGCCCGGATTCGCGGCTCGGCACCCAGGCTGCAGCAGGTTATGACCAACCTGCTCAATAACGCCGTCAACTATACGCCCGAAGGCACTATAACCGTCAGGGTGAGCCAGGAAGAAAAGGAGATAAGGGTCGAGGTTATGGACACCGGCATCGGTATTCCTAGTGAGGAATTACCCCATATCTTCGAGGACTTCTTTAGAGCCAGTAACGTGGAAATAAAGGGGACGGGATTGGGCCTGTCCATAGCCAAGAGGATTGTGGAGACGCATGGGGGCAAAATCTGGGTAGAAAGCCCCTGCCCGGAGACGGGTAGGGGGAGCAAGTTTTGTTTTACCCTGCCCAGGAAGAGAAGCAAACGGAGGTGAGGTGATGAAAGCGGGAACAAACCTGGAGAAGGTCTTGGATAGCGGCCGGTTTGCCGTTACCGCCGAGGCGGGGCCGCCTAAGGGGACAAGCGCTGCCGTAATGCAGAAGAAGGCTGAGGTGCTGCGTAACTGCTGTGATGCCGCCAATGTGACCGACAACCAGACGGCTATTGTGCGCATGTCGAGCCTGGCCGGCTGCGTGCTCATGAAGCAGCAGGGCGTTGACCCGGTGATGCAGATAGTCTGCCGCGACCGCAACCGCATCGCCATTCAGAGCGATGTGCTGGGGGCGGTGGCGCTGGGCATCGGCAATATACTCTGCC
>CAYNFV010000110.1:0-2925 GCA_964396645.1 uncultured Dehalococcoidales bacterium | reverse complement strand
ATGTCCTCGTTTTTGGCCGGCGCCGAGATTATAACCTTTTTGACACCGCCCTCGAGGTGCGCCGCCGCCTTGGCGGCGTCGGTGAAGAGGCCGGTGGACTCGATGACGATGTCCACACCGAGGTCGCGCCAGGGTATCTTGGCCGGCTCGCGCTCGGCGAAAACCCTAACCTTTTTGCCATCAACCATAATGCTGTCCTCGGCGGCTGAAACCTCGCCGGGGTAAAGGCCGTAGGTGCTGTCCCATTTGAGCAGGTGGGCGTTGGTCTTGGTGTCGGTCAGGTCGTTGATGGCGACCACCTCAAGCTTGCCCTTGTGGTATTGGTTAATGGCTCGTAAGGTTAATCTCCCCACCCGCCCGAAACCGTTGATGCCGATTCTGGTCATGTCTATACCTCCTCAGCTATTTTTGCTTTGCGCCGGCTGCGTTGCAGCATGTCGATGAAGGCTTCCACCCTGGTCTTGAGGTGCTGGCTCAAGAGAAAGTCATCGTTGCCCTCCAGGGTGAGTATGGGCAGCTTTATGGCGTCCCGGAAGATGATGTCGCCGATGCCGCGGTGGCAGAATGCCTGCACGTAGTGAATAACGCCGTCAATGCGCCGTTTTTTAAGCTCGGCGGTGATATCTTTGAGGCGGTCGTATATGGAGTAGGGGTAGGTGTAAAGGGTGTACTGCTCGGCCAGGGAGGAAGTGGGGTGGGGCATGGCGAACTGGCGCTGGATTTCGTTGTAGACTACCCTGGCCCCCTGGCTCTCCAGATAGTTATAGAGGTCTCTACCGTAGACCGAGGGCACGCCGAGATAGGCTATCCTCAGGTAGTTCGATGGATAGGGTTGGCGTTTGTGGCACTGTTCTATCAGTTCGCCTAGCTCCTGCCGGTAGCGATTGTAATCCCGATTAAAGTCGGAGGCGGAGACGAGCCAGAGGTGGTTCTCGTAACCGCTGACTTTGCCTTCTTTCCAGGTTAATTCGTCTAGTTTCAAGGCTAATTGGCGGCAGGGTTTTAGCTGCTCTTTGACCCTGTCGGCGGCATCCAGCGTGGTGCCCAAGACTTTGGCTAGCTCCTCCAACGACCTTTGCACCTGCTTGACGTCGGGCTTATCGGGGAAGGCGAAGGGTATCGTCTTAACGCCTTTGAGCTTGAGCACCTCCATGAGCATGACGGTGTTGGAGCAGTCGCCGGTGGTGACGCAGAGGACGGTGTCGATATTCTGCTCCATGCAGACGCCGTAGATGCCCTTAATCCAGGAGCAGCAGTTGAGGGGGAAGCCGGCCTTCTCGGCGATAGAGACCAGCCTCTCCGGGTTGACGTCGCTGATGAAGATATTGTTGAGGTCAATGGGCTGGTAGCCCGCAGCCAGTAGGATTTCTATGGGGACGGTGGTGGTGATGCCGATTTTTTTCATCTTTCTTTCTTATCGTATAAAAGCTCGCAGGGCAGGTAGCGCGCCTTGCCAAAGGCTTCGCTTATAAGCTCGGCTCTACGCTGACTATCATTGGCCGAGATGACGTGGTAGAGGGGATGAGTTGAAGGCGAGGCCGGCTTGAAGTCCTCGACGTACTTGTAGCCCAGCCCCTTTAAGCCCGCCTTGAAGAGTCTGACCAGCCTGTTTCTCACCTTTTCCGAGCTTATCTTGCCGTCCAGTCTCTTCTGGCTGATCTCCTGCCACTGGCGGTGGCCGTAGAGCCTGTTTATCGAGGACTGGCACTCGGGGCGGGTCAGGTTGCGCAGGAGCGCCATCTCTAGGGGGAAGATAATCAATAATTCTAGCTTGTGTCCCTTCCAGTCAAGCCCGTGGGCGGCCAGCTTCCTTATCGTCGACCAGCGCAGTTGCCGATAGCCGGGCGGGTCGATGAGGGCGAAGGTAGACGCCGAGCGGGGGATGAGGTCGAAAGCCTGCTGGAGGACCTTTTCGCTGACGCAGTTGCCGGTGATTATGCTGACGTTTTTATGGGAAGACGCCGTTAGATGCGTCAGGCTTTCGGCGTCACCGGGGTCTCTGGCGATGAATATGTAGCTGTCGAACTTCCTATTAGTTGCCAGCGCTCGCAGCGCCGAGTCCTCAATGACACAATCCGTTCCCTGGCAGAGGCACTTGCCGCCGCTGGCGTAAAGCTCCAGGTAGCAATAGTTGCCTTTGCCCAAAGCGGCGGTGTAGGCCTCGATATAGTCGCCGAAGCACTCCAGCTTGTGGCAGACCCACTTCCTGATAGGTTTCAGGCTCTTTGTGTCTAAGTCCAGCTTGTTCATTGCTTTAGATTGTAGAAGGCACCTAAACCGGCAAAGTTGCCGTTTTTGCCCAGTTCTTCCTCAATGCGGAGGAGGCGGTTATACTTGGCGGTGCGCTCGGAGCGGCAGGGGGCGCCCGCCTTGATTAGTCCGGTGTTCAGGCCTACGGCCAGGTCGGCGATGGTGGTGTCCTCGGTCTCGCCGGAGCGGTGGCTGACCACCGCCGTCCAGCCCGCAGCTTGAGCCATCTTGATGGCAGCGACGGTCTCGGTGAGGGTGCCTATCTGGTTGGGCTTGATGAGGATAGAGTTTGACGCCTTCATCTCAATGCCTTTACTCAACCGCTCCACGTTGGTGACATAGAGGTCGTCGCCGACGAGCTGCACCTTCTCGCCCAGCTTCTCGGTGAGCAGTTGCCAGCCTTCCCAGTCGTCCTCGGCCATGCCGTCCTCAATGCTGATGATAGGGTAGGCGCTTACCCAGCTGACATAATAGTCAACCATCTCCTGGCTGGTCAAGGCGACACCCTCTTTCGCTAGTACATATTTGCCGTCTTTATAGAACTCGCTGGCGGCGGGGTCGAGGGCGATATAACAATCCTTACCGGGTTTGTAGCCAGCCTTTTCTATGGCCGTGACGACGGCTTCGATAGCGTCCTTATTGGAGGGGAGGGAGGGGGCAAAGCCGCCCTCGTCG
>CAYNFV010000109.1:0-2952 GCA_964396645.1 uncultured Dehalococcoidales bacterium | reverse complement strand
ATCGGCATAAGGGTGCTCAAGCGCTTTGCCGTCGATAATGATAACGGCATGTGGAAGCAAAACTCAAGAATAGCTCCCGAAACCGGCAAGAAAGTCGCCGTCGTCGGCTCGGGGCCGGCGGGGCTTACCGCCGCCTTCTATTTAGCTAAGTTAGGGCACAAGGTAACCGTCTTCGAAGCCCTGCCCGAGGTGGGGGGCATGATGCGGGTAGCTATTCCCGACTACCGCCTGCCCAAGGATGTGCTCAAGCGGGACATCGACGAGATAGAGGCGGTTGGAGTTGACATAAAGACAAATACAAGGGTCGAATCCACCGACGAATTATTTGAGCAGGGCTATAACGCCGTCTTTCTGGCTATGGGTGCCCACCAAGGATTAAAGATAGGAGTCAAGGGCGAGGATAGCCAAGGTGTAATGGACTGTGTAACATTCTTGCGTGAGGTGAGCCTGGGCAAGAAGGTAGTGGTGGGGGAGAATGTGGCTGTTGTCGGCGGCGGCAACGCAGCTATAGATTCGGCGCGAACCGCCTTGCGCCTTGGGGCTAAAGAGGTGACCATCGTATATCGCCGTACTCAGGATGAAATGCCGGCCGCTGCCGAGGAAATCGAGGGGGCGATTGAAGAGGGCGTCAAGATACGCTTTCTGGCAACGCCTTCAAAGATTGCCGCTAAGAACGGCAGGGTGGAACTGGGGTGCCACGCCATGCAGCTGGGCGATATCGATTCAAGCGGAAGGCGTCGCCCCGAGCCTATCGAGGGCGGTGAGTTTACCATGAGCTTCGATACTATTATCGCCGCTATCGGCCAGAGGCCGGAGATTCCCGCTCGCTTTAAGCTGTCGCTGGGGCGGGGCAATACCGTCCAGGTTGACCCTGACACTCTGGCTACGGATAAAGAAGGCGTTTTTGCCGGTGGCGACGTGGTCAAGGGTCCAGCTTCGGTCATCGAAGCCATTGCTCACGGCCGACTGGCAGCGATATCAATCGATAAATACCTGGGTGGGGAGGGAGATATCGAAGAGACACTGGCCCCGCCCGAGGAGGCAATGAAACCATTGGAGGAGGCCGAGGAAGAGATGCGGGTAGAGATACCGGCACCGCCAGCCGAAGAGCGGATTAAAAATTTCAACGATGTGGAAATAACCCTGAGCCAGAAGATGGCGGTTAAAGAGGCAGAGAGGTGCCTGAGGTGCGACCTGGAGGAGAGGGAAGAGTAGCATGGCGGAAATCAATCTGACTATAGACGGCCAGGGGGTTAAAGCCGAGGCGGGGATGACCGTGCTCGAAGCCGCTCAAGAAGCGGGTATCTACATTCCCACCCTTTGCGCCGACCCTGACCTCAAACCCTACGGCGGCTGCCGCCTCTGCATTGTCGAGATTGAGAAGATGCGCGGCTTTCCCACCGCCTGCACTACGCCTGTTACCGAGGGCATGGTGGTTAAGACCAACACCGAGGCGCTAAACGAGGTGCGACGCACCGTCGTCGAGTTACTACTTTCCGACCACCCCAGCGAATGCCTGATTTGCCACCGCAGAAAGCGTTGCGGGCCCTTCGACATCTGCCTGCGCAACGTGGCCGTGACCGAGCGCTGCGTAACCTGCGCCAAGAACGGAAACTGCGAACTGCAGGATATCGTTGACTACCTGGGTATTACCGAGTTGCCCTTCAAGCACACCGAGAGAACCTATCCGGTTGATACCAGCAATCCCTTCTTCTACCGCGACCTGGACAAATGTGTCCTCTGCGGTAAGTGCGTGCGGGTCTGCGAAGAGGTATTGGGGGTGGGGGCGGTGGCCATAATCAACCGTGGCTTCGGCAGCAAGGTGGCTACCTTCGGCGACAGGCCGATAATAGATTCCAGCTGCGTCTCCTGCGGGGAGTGCGTTGTCCACTGCCCGGTGGGGGCGCTTATGCCCAAGGTAACCGAGCTTCCTGAAAAAGAAGTGGCCACCACCTGCACCTACTGCGGGGTCGGCTGCGGGCTTTACCTGGGAGTTAAGGACGGTAAGGTAATAAGCGTGCGGGGGAAGCGTGAGGGCACGGTCAACAACGGTTTCCTGTGCGTCAAGGGGCGCTTCGGCTTCGACTTTATTAATCATAAGGACAGGCTGACATCTCCGCTCATCAAAAAGGACGGTAAATTCGTCAAAGCAAGCTGGGACGAGGCTTTGGAGCTGGTCGCCAGCAAGCTAGGCAAGTATAAGCCCGAAGAGCTGGCCGTAATCTCCTCGGCCAAGTGCACCAATGAGGACAACTATGTCGCCCAGAAGTTCGCCCGTGCCGTCTTAAAGACCAATAATGTTGACCACTGCGCCCGCCTCTGTCACGCCCCCACCGTGACCGGGCTGGTACAGAGCTTCGGCAGCGGTGCCATGACCAACTCCTTCGGCGAGTTCCGCAATGCCGGCTGTGTCTTCGCTATCGGCACCAATACTACTGAGGCCCACCCCATCATCGCCTTGGAGCTAAAGCGGGCGGTGGACAACGGCGCCAAGCTGATTGTGGCTAACCCGCGCCAGATAGACCTAGTGCGCTGGTCTCACCTCTGGCTGCAGCACAACCCGGGCAGCGATGTCGCCCTGATGATGGGCATGATGCGGGTTATCGTCGATGAAGGGCTGCTCGACCAGGAATTTATTGATAAAAGGTGTGAGAACTTCGACGCTTTCAAGAAATCGCTTAAAGATTTCGACCTCGACTCCGTAGAGAGGATTACGGGCGTGCCCAAGGAAAAGATAGCCGAGGCGGCGCGGATATACGCTACCCAGAGGCCCTCAGCTATACTCTATGCCATGGGCATCACCCAGCACTCCCACGGCACCGATAACGTTATCGCCACCGCCAACCTGGCCATGCTCACCGGCAATATCGGTAAGCCGGCGATGGGGGTTAACCCCTTAAGAGGGCAGAATAACGTCCAGGGCGCCTGCGACATGGGGGCTTTGCCCAACGT
>CAYNFV010000108.1:0-2996 GCA_964396645.1 uncultured Dehalococcoidales bacterium | reverse complement strand
CATGCCAATAAAAGCCTTATCCCCACAGGTGGTTGCCCGCATTGCCGCCGGCGAGGTGGTGGAAAGGCCTGCCTCAGTGGTCAAGGAGCTGGTGGAGAACTCGCTGGACGCTGGCGCCACCCAGATTTCGGTGGAGGTGGAGGGGGGTGGGGTGAGCCTCATCAGGGTGACCGATAATGGTATTGGAATCCCCTCCGCTGAAGTTGAGCTTGCCTTCGAGCGCTACGCCACCAGCAAGATTGACGAACTGGATGACCTGGAGTCCATCTCCAGCCTCGGCTTTCGGGGCGAAGCCCTGCCCAGCATTACCGCTGTAGCTCAGGTAGGCATGACCTCCTGCGCCGACGGCGAAGAGGCGGGGACTTTTATCGATTTGAAGGATGGTGCCATAACCGGGCGCACCACCAAAGGGCGCTCTCAGGGGACGACGGTCAGCGTGCTCAATCTCTTCCGCAAGATACCGGCCAGGTTAAAGTTCCTCAAATCGGTTTCTACCGAGAACGGCCATATCGCCAACGTGGTCAGCCACTATGCCCTGGCCTTCCCCGAGGTCAAGTTCTCCCTGACCCTCGACGGCCGGGTAGCCTTAAATACACCGGGCAGTGGCAAGCTGCTGGATAGCATAGTTGAGGTCTACGGCGCCGAGGTAGCCGGCAACATGATTGAAGTTAAAAACGAGGTAACGCCACGCGTAACAGGCATGGTCGGCCTGCCCAGGGTAAGTCGTTCGGGGCGGGGTAATTTGAGCTTTTTCGTCAACCGCCGCTGGGTGAACAGCCGCATGCTGGCTAGGGCGGTGGAAGAGGCCTACCACGGGCTTTTGATGGTGGGAAGGCACCCGGTGGCCGTCATTAATATCTCGCTGCCGGCCAAAGATATTGACGTTAATATTCACCCCACCAAGAGCGAGGTCAAATTCGCCAACGAGCGAGCCGTCTTCAGCGTCGTCTATCATGCCGTGCGCCAGGCATTAGTCGGGCAGACTCCCGTGCCCAGCCTCGAGGCGGCGACAAAGCCCGTATTTCCCTCCCAGGTAAGGGAGCCGTCGGCGCCCCCTTATGCTGGAGCTGACGTTAGTCTAGCCTCACCACCTTCTCCCCCCACCCCCATGACCACGCTGCCGGTGCTGCGGGTGCTGGGGCAGCTCAACAATAGCTATATTATCGCCGAGGGGCCCGATGGGCTTTATCTCATCGACCAGCACGCCGCCCACGAGCGCATCCTCTTTGAAAAGATTGAACGGCAGCGAGCGCAGCAGGAACTAGAAGTCCAGGGACTGCTGGAGCCGAGGCCGCTTGAGGTCAGTCCCCGCCAGGAAGCGGAGCTCTGGGCGCACTATCAGGAGTTGGCTGAGTTCGGCTTTAGCATTGAGCCCTTCGGCGGCAAGACCTTCCTGGTCAGGGCGGTGCCGGCTCTGCTCAATGACAAAGACTGGACGGGGATGCTGCGGGAACTGCTGGATTCTCTAGCCGAAGGGGGTAAAAGCGATTGGGCGGAGGCGGTCACCAGCACCATGGCCTGCCACGGCGCGGTGAGGGCCGGACAGGCTTTAAGCGATGCCGAGATGCGGGAGCTGGTCAGGCAGCTGGAACAGACAACCACCCCCCACACCTGCCCCCACGGACGCCCGACCATGATTCACCTCAGCTACGGGCAGCTGAAAAAGGACTTCGGTCGCACCTAAAGCTATAGCCGCTTGAACTCGTCAAAGAGCTCGGCGCAGAGGTCATCACTGATGGCTTTATGACCCCGGTTGGCCGGGGTGACGAAAATCGGCGAGATTGAAATGAATCCTTTCGCTATGGCCCAGGTGTCCGTTTTCTCATCGGTGGGCTTATTTACCCACTGGCGGACAAACCAGTAGTGCTGGCGCTTGCCCTCGTATCTCTCCTCGACGGTATCGGTGTGGTTGCGATTGGCCGGGTAGGTCAGCTTTGCCCCCTTAATTTTTTCCTGCGTAAGGTTGGGCAGGTTAATGTTGAGGCAGGTGTTGGCCTTTATTTTTCCCGACTCGAACCTCTTTACCACCAGAGCAGCGAAGCTGGCCGCATCCTCAAAGTAGGGGTTGTCGCTTAAGGGGCTTGAGATAGCGATAGAGGGCAGACCGTGCACGTAGCCCTGCAGTGCCGCCCCCACCGTCCCTGAGATGATGATATCATCGCCCAGGTTTAAGCCACGGTTTACCCCGGAAACGACCAGGTCTATCTTGTCCTTGGCCAGCTTGCCCAGGGCCAGGATGACGCAGTCGGCGGGGGTGCCCTCGACGGCGTAGCTCTTCACCCCTTCTATCAGCGGTGCCACCTCCCTTGCCCGCACCGGCTTGTGCAGGCTTACGGCGGCACCCATGCCGTGCAGCTCTCTATCGGGGGCGACCACGATGACGTCGGCGATGTTATTGAGCTCGCTAACCAGCGCCTTGAGCCCCTCGGCGAATATGCCATCGTCGTTGGTGGCCAGTATTTTCATAAAAGTTTGCCTTTCTAGTCCTGAAGTTTAGCACGGAGGAAGCGATGAGGACAAATTGATACTCCACCCCTCCTTGTTTAGCGTACGTCTGGTTTCCCACCCAATACCCACCCTATAAGGGTAGTTCCCCTTATATGTCCTCCTTTGGAGTTGCACCCCACCCACTCCGTCATTCCCTTTTATAGAGGGTTTTCCCTCGCGTATTTCTGTCCATCATTCAGGCGGATTTCGCCTTGTTGTCACGAAGCGGTTTGTGATAGTATTTAGTTGCCAGACGGAGGCTAGCATGGAACCTAAAATCGGCGTATATATTTGTCACTGCGGCAGCAACATCGCCGGCACGGTGGATACTGCAGAAGTCACCCGCTTCGCCCAGGGCTTGGAAGGAGTGGTCGTCGCCCGCGACTATAAGTTCATGTGCTCCGACCCCGGGCAGGAGCTTATCAAGAAAGACATCAAGGAATTAGGGCTTAACCGGGTGGTGGTGGCTTCCTGCTCGCCGACCATGCACGAGCCGACCTTCCGCCGCG
>CAYNFV010000107.1:0-3038 GCA_964396645.1 uncultured Dehalococcoidales bacterium | reverse complement strand
GCGGCGGTGGCGAGGGGCTGGGCGATGGTGTTGCCGATGATGGGGGTGGTGGGGTTTTTAAACTCAAGCTTGGCGATGACCTTAGCCATGCCGTCAACGGCGGGCTGCATCAGCGGGGTGTGAAAGGCGCCGCTTACCTGCAGGGGGATGACGCGGTACGCCCCCCGACTTTTGGCCAGCTCCACCGCCTGATTGAGATTTTCCTCGGCGCCGCTGATGACTATCTGCCCGGGGCAGTTGATGTTGGCGATCTGGGCGCCGGTCTCGGCACAGAGCTCAGCCAGCGGCCCTTCTTCAAGTCCGATTATGGCCGCCATGCCGCCGGGGGTAAGCTGGCCAGCCTCGTGCATCAGCCGCCCCCTTTCCCGCGCCAGATAGACGGCGTCAGCAAAATCGAGCACGCCCACCGCCGCCAGCGCCGTGTACTCGCCCAGGCTATGGCCGGCGACAAAGCGGGCGGGAGGCAGGTCGCCCCTCTCGCGGCTGGCCTCCAGGCAGGCAAAGCTGGTGGTTACTATGGCCGGCTGGGCGTTAATCGTCTGGTGCAGCTCGTCCTCGGGGCCGTCGAAGCAGAGGCGGGAGATGGCGAAGCCCAGGGCTTCGTCAGCCTGGTCGAAGACGGTTCTAGCCGCATTAAAGTCCTGGTAGAGGTCTCGCCCCATGCCTACTGCCTGAGAGCCCTGACCGGGAAAGACATAGGCTACTAAATCAGCCATAGCATCCTTTCTCCAAAAATCTTAAAGACAGGCTAGGCCGTGGGCTTCTTCTTGGGGGTTTTGACCTCGATGACATCCCGGCCGGCATAGCTACCGCAGGTGGGACAGGCATGGTGGGGTAGCTTGAGGCTATGGCACTGGGGGCACTCCTCCAGCTTGGGTGGGGCAGCGGCAAAGTGGCTGCGCCTTTTGCCCTGGCGCGCCTTAGCTAATTTTCTCTTCGGTAAAGCTCCCATAACTAAAGTGTTCCTTTCTACTGCTCGGGGCCGTCACTGGCTGAGGCCGATTTGCTTTAGCTTGGCCCAGCGGGGGTCGGCTTCCGGGGGTGGGCAATGGCACTTCCCCAGGTTAAGGTTCTGACCGCAAACGGGACAGAGCCCGGCGCAGTCCGGGCGGCAGAGGGGCTTCATGGGGACCGCCAGCAGCGCGTACTGGTGTACGGCCTCGGTTAAGTCGAGCTCGTGGTTTTCATCGATGGTAAAAAGCCCAGGCTCATCAGGCAAGGGCAGCGACGCGCCGCTGACCACGTCCACGGTGGGAAAATACTCCTCTTGAATTTTTAAGCTTAGCGGGCAGGGAAAAGGGCTCAGACAGCGGCTACAGGCGAGTTCGACCTCGGTATTGAGCACGCCTTCGAGCAGGATGCCGCGGTCGGTGCGCGTCAGGGTTACTGTGCCCTGAATACGGCTGGTGCTGCCGTAACCGGTAACATCCATGACCAGGTCGACTTCGTGCTCTTTTACCGTGCCGATGGCCGACCTGAGCTGCTGGGCTACGTTGATTTGCATTTTATTTGTCCCTCCAGGGGGGATAAAACTCTATAATTATAAGCCGACTATACTGGCTACTGTCAAGCTGATGGGTGTTTATTCAGCCGCCCCGCCTATTTAGCGCACGTTGTTCTGACCCACCCTACCCGTTTTTGGCGACAAGGAAATATCCACCCCACCTTGTTGTGCGTACGTGTTATTTTCCCACCCAATACCCACCCTATAAAGGTTAGACCTTTATAGATTCCTTATCGGGGAGGGGTAAAGTGCCCACAAGTTAAGGGGTTTACCCATTAGGGCGGGCTGGGTTGGGACAATCAGACGTACGCTAACAAGAAGGGGGTGGGGCAAAAGGAGTATCTCAGAGAGCGCTAGATGTCGAACGCCTTTTTCTTCCGCAACTCGAAGGCAATCTCACCCCTCAAGACCTGGTTAGCGCCCTCGTATATCTGGGTAATCTTGGCGTCGCGGAACATCTTCTCGATAGGGTAATCGCGCATATAGCCCACGCCGCCGAAAATCTGCATGGCGTCGGTGGTAACCCTCATCGCCACATCCGAGGCGAAGACCTTGCACATCGCCGACTCCTTGGTGAAGTCCCTGGCGCCGTTGTCAACCATGCGGGCGGTGGCATAGACCAGCGCCCGTGCTGCCTCCACCCTCATCCCCATCTCGGCCAGCATCTGCTGGACGGCCTGCTGGGCGTAGATGGGGTGGCCGAACTGGATGCGCTTCTTGGCGTAGTCCACCGCCGCCTCCAGAGCCCCCTGCGCCAGCCCCAGCGCCTGGGCACCCAGGCCGGGGCGGGAGCGGTCCAAAAGTTTCATGGTCAGGATAAAGCCCATCCCCTCCTTACCGATGATACTCTCGGCGGGGATGAAGCAGTCCTCGAAGACGAGCTCCCTGGTCGAGGAAGCGCGGATGCCTAGCTTCTTTTCCTTCCTGCCGAAGGTAAAGCCGGGGGTGTCCTTATCGACAATAAAGGCGCTGGCGCCGCGGGGACCCTTGGACTTATCGGTCAGGGCGATAACGGTATAGACCTCGGCGTCGCCGCCGTTGGTGATGAACTGCTTGGTGCCGTTGAGGATGTAGCCGCCCTTGGTGGGCGTGGCCGTGGTCTGGACGCCGCCGGCGTCGCTGCCGGCCTCGGCCTCGGTCAGCCCGAAGGCAGCCAGCTTGCGGCCGCTGGCGATATCGGGCAGGTATTTCTTACGCTGCTCGTCGGTGCCGAACTCGAGCAGGGTGAAGGTGCCTAAGCCACTGGCGGCATAGCTGACGGCTACGCCGCTGCACACCCGGCTCAGCTCCTCCACCACTATGCAGAGGTCGAGGAGGCCACCACCCAGCCCCCCATATTCCTCAGAGATATAGACGCCGAAGAGCCCGGCGTCGGCCAGTATTTTCATTATCTCCCAGGGGAACTCTTCTTTCTCATCGAGGGCGGCCCGCACCGGCAGCACCTGTTCCTCGGCGATGGTGCGGGTCAGATTCCTGATTTCCTTCTGTTGCTCGGTTAAGAAATAGTCCAAGACAGTCCTCCCGAACGTGTTTT
>CAYNFV010000106.1:0-3122 GCA_964396645.1 uncultured Dehalococcoidales bacterium | reverse complement strand
CCGGTCAGAATAGCCGCCTTGTTTGCTCGGCAACACATTCCATCTTTTCGTTCAACCAGGCAACATTTAGCCAACTGTACAACCCTGACTCCCCACATCCTTATATATAGGAACAAGCCTTCGTCCCCATCCCTTATATATAATAAGAGCCTATATATAAGAACTCCACCCACTTTTCTTATATATAGTAAGACCTTATATATAAGAAATCAGACCCCACATCCTATATATAAGTATATAAGTATTTATATATAATAAGTAATATAGGCGTTAATAGGCGTCGGACATAATGCAGTAGCCAAATAGTCAGTTGGGAATCGTGTTCGAATAAGCTTTGGTGTTGCCCTAAGTCCGCAGATTAAAAACCAACTCAAAGGTTCTACCTATCGTACGGTACCGCCCACCACCCTTCCTCCCAGATTCGTCTGTGATTTGTGATGACCTGGCATGTACATACGCAATCCCTAGCAGCGTTCTGGAGATCGGCAAAAAGAGAAGCCCTCAAACAGGGATATGTTAGTTCTAAATTATGCCCATCCCCTTGAGCTTCTTTAACTTGGAAGGTTCGAACCCTATATAGTTGCGGTAGATGTCCTCGTTTTCATGCCCCACCGGTTGGCAGACCCACTTCGTCCTGATGGGCGTCTTGGTCATCTTGTGCTGCGCCTGGGCGACGATAATCTCTCCGTAAATCGGGTCTTTAACCGGGGTGAACATTCCCCGCTCTAACCAGTTAGCATCTTCTATCGCTTCCTGGGGAGAACAGACCGGTGCCACCACCGGTGTAATGGGGGCCAGGCGCCCCTTCTGGGAATATTCTATCGACATGGCGACCAGCTCGTCGTTGGTGTATTTACGCGTCTCGGCAAAGACCTTCGGCGCCCACTTTAATTGCTCGTCCTTACGCATAAAGATTTGCAGGGTCGTCCAGCTGGCGGCATCCCACTCCTCCCATTTACCCACCATGTCGGCAAAGGCCTGCCACATCTCCAATCTCAAGCCTCCCAGAAAAACGGCGCCGTCCTTGGTCGGCGCAAAGCAGTAAAGCCAGCCCGCGGTATCCAGACTGCCGAAGCGCTCGCAAATCATCCCTGTCTCCTGATACCACAGCGCCGCGTAGTCATCAAAGCGGGCATAGGCCTCCGCCGTGGCCACGTCCAGCGCCTGTCCCTGGCCGCTCATTTTCCTCCAGTGCAAAGCAGCCAGGATACCGATGGCCATGAACGTCCCCGGTTGCACCCAGGCTATCCAGGGCCCGGCTTTGGTGGGCACCGCCCAGGGGCAGTCATCATAGCTCTTGCCCTTGGGCATGACCTCCCCCGTTGCCGACTGTACCCCCGA
Organism: uncultured Dehalococcoidales bacterium; assembly: GCA_964396645.1. GTDB lineage: Bacteria > Chloroflexota > Dehalococcoidia > Dehalococcoidales > BS750m-G39 > E44-bin88. Next base: position 1,781 of record CAYNFV010000106.1, on the reverse strand, counting down.
CCTGGCCTGGGCGATATTATCGTAGTCGGGCATCGGGTTGCGGCTCATCGGCCCGAACTGCCCGAAACCAGTTATGGAAGCGAATATCAGCTTCGGGTTAATCTTCTTTAGGTCTTCGTAGCCGATGCCCCACTCATCCATAACCCCGGGCTTAAAGGTCTCGATGAGTACGTCGGCTTTGCCGACCAGGCTTTTTAGTATCTCGCGGCCCTCGGGCTCTTTCAGGTTAAGGGTGATATGATGCTTGTTCCTGCCCTCGGACAGGTAGTTAAGCCCCTCACCCTTGTGCAGCATGCCGTAAGGGGTGCAGCTCCTGATGAAATCGCCCTCAGGCGGTTCAATGCGTAGCACCTTCGCCCCAAACTCGGCCAGCATTGATGAGCAGTAGCAGCCGGCATAGCTCTTGTAGCTTAAGTCAAGGACGGTTATATCGTCCAGGGCTTCGGGCTGGGTGTGGGCGATGGCTGGGTCGTCCCTATCCTTTATCTTGTCGAGGAAGGCGGCCTGCTCGGCGAGAGCCGCCTTATTCTTCTTGGCCGGGGGGGCCTTTCGGGCGAACTTGGATAGGTCGAGCGATGTTCTCAGCCCGGACTTGCCGTCCCAATTTGAGGGCGGACGGCGGGTGGGCACGTCGGCCCATTTGCCCAGGGCGCCGCATTCGTAGAGGTGTTTGATTTCTTCCTCGGTCTTGCCCAACACCTCGGTCATTATGTATTCGTTGTCAAAGCCCACCGCCCTGACCCCCCACTCCACCTTGGGCGGACTCTGGGACATCATCACCGGGAACTCGTGGTCGAGATAGTGCCCCATGATAGCATCGTTGACCTCAGTCATAAAGCCCCGGGCATGGAAGTGTTTGTCCTCTACAACCTCCTTGGTATTATAAATATGGCTGGCGGCGAAGCCATGCTTTTCCGCCAGCTTCTCAATCTCTTTGAAGGTCTTGGTCCTCGCCCAGTCGGCGATAATTTTAAGGATTTCTTTGGCGTTATTATCCTTGAGTCGGGTGAGGTGGTCTTTGAAACGAGGGTCAGCGGCTAGCTCTGGTTTGCCCATCGCTGTGCATAAGCCCTTGAATTCATCCGGAACTGGCGCGGCGATAGCCACAAAGCTGTCGTCGGCGCAGTAAAAGGTGTCGGCGGGGCAGATGGATAAATCACGGTTGCCGGCGGGCATAGCGATTTTGCCCGTAAGCTGCTGGTAGGGCCAGACCCAGCTCATCGCCCGCATAATGGCCTCGCTCTGAGAAAGCTCGATGAACTGTCCCTTCCCTGTCCTTTCCCGGTGGTGCAGGGCGGCCAGCACCGCCAGCTCCCCCATCAACGCCCCATAGTTATCGCAGATATAGAGTCGGCTCTTCAGCGGCGGCTGGCCGGGGAAGCTGGAAAGCCAAGCATAACCGGAAAACGCCTGCGAAGCGCCATCGTTGGATGGACGGTTCTCCATAGCATACTGTCCCCACTGGCCAAAGCCGTTCTTGGCCAGGTAGATAATTCTGGGGTTGATTTCCCTGACTTGGCGGTAGCCGATATTCCAGCTCTCCATCACCCCCGGTCTCAGGTTGTTTTCGATGACGTCGGCCTTAGCGGCGAGTTCACGAAACACCTCCTGCGCCTCGGCTGTGTGCAGGTCCAGCCCCAGCCAGTATTTGTTGGTATTCATATGGGCAAACGCTGGCCCCTGTTCTCGGAACAGATAGCCGAAGGGAGTCAGGTCACGGCAGGTGTCGCCCATAGGGGGAAACTCGCACTTGATGACCTCGGCGCCCATCTCGGCCAGAA
>CAYNFV010000105.1:0-3127 GCA_964396645.1 uncultured Dehalococcoidales bacterium | reverse complement strand
AGAGCGTGTGTAGCCGTAAGGTTACCGTGGGTTCGAATCCCACCCTCTCCGCCAGCCTACGCTAAAGCTACGGCTGGCAGGCCAGATTACGCTAAGGCTTTAGCCGCCGAAGCTCTGAAAGAGCGTAGGCGGCCAGATAAACACTATGTGGTATGTATACATTCTAAGGAGTGAGGTAGATAAAAAGCTCTATGTAGGTTCAACGAATAATATTAACCGCCGATTGAATGAACATAACTCAGGCAAGGTCGATTCCACGAAAAATAGAGTGCCTTTCAGTTCAGAAGAATATTTTGCGGTTAAAAATCGGGCAAGGGCTATTGAGCTTGAAAAATATTTTAAGACTGGTTCGGGGAGGGCTTGGTTACAAAAACGAATCCTTTAGCCGACGAAGCTCCAAAGGAGCGTAGTCGGCCACCATTTAGCTACAAATAACCGACTAGAAAGAAAGCGCTATCAAGAAACCGAAATATCTCTCCCTGATGTCAGGGCTTTTACCCCTTTTCATTTTGGCTCACTTCAGCCATCACTTCACGGCGGCTATTTTTCAACCCCTCACCCCCTTCATTCGCGATGAATTCTCCCTCAATTACCAGCAGATGGGCTGGATAATGTCCGCCACCAACATCGCCTACGGCGCCAGCCACCTGCCCGCAGGCTGGCTCTCCGACCGCCTCGGTCCCCGCCTGATGATTTTGCTGGGCATCTCCGGGGTCGCCTTCTTCGCCATTCTCGCTGGCCTAGCTCCCGGCTATATAATAATGGCGGTTTTTCTAGTCATGAGCGGGATAATGGGCGGTGGCTATCACCCCGCCGCCTCCCCCCTTGTCGCGGCGTCGGTGGACAAAAGATATCGGGGCAGTGCATTGGGGCTGCACCAGATAGGCGGCACGGCCAGCTTTTTCCTGACGCCACTCATTGCCGCCGCCATTTTCCAGGTCCTCAGCTGGCGGGGGACTATAATCAGCATGGCCATCCCCGCCTTTATCATCGGCATAATACTGTTCGTGCTCCTGGGCCGGCGAGGTTACGCCCCAAAAACCGCCCCCGTGACCGCCGAACGCCAGTCCGAGACAGGCGAATCATCGGGCAACGTGCGCAGTCTGATACCTTTCATCACGCTGGGCGTAATGCTTCAGGTGTTGATATTCGGGGCGACTTCATATATCGCCCTCTTCGCCGTAGATAACCTTAGCGCCAGCGAGGAGACGGGCGCTTTTCTCTTCGCCCTATTCCACTTTGCCGGGCTCTGGGCGGGTCCTGTCGGCGGCTATCTCTCCGACCGATTGGGCACGATACCGATGATGCTCACGGTGAGCCTTATCGCCGGCCCCGCCCTGCATTTTCTCGGCATGGCATCGCTGGGCTGGAGTGTCTGGGCGGTATTGCTCGTCCTCGGCATCTGTATGTATATCGCCATGCCCGTCACCGAGTCTCATATCATTACCCACTCCCCACCCCACCGCCGCGCCACCGTGCTCGGCGTCTACTACTTCGCCAGCCGGGGCGGCATTGGCTTGTCCACGCTGGTAGTGGGCATCCTCGCCGATAGCTACGGCTTCGCCACCATCTTCTCCTTCGCCGGGGGGATAATGCTGGGGGTAGCCATCATCTGCTCGCTATTTCTATGGCGAAGCCGGGGCTGACATTTTCGCCATAAAGCGACCAAACCTCATTGCCACTGGTCTACCCCTGTGCTAGAATTGCCTTGAAAATGACTGACAAGGACCTTAAATACTGGGTCGGTTTCAGCCTGATACCCCGCATCGGTCGGGTCAAGCTCGCCAAGCTGGAAAGCCATTTCGGCAATATGGAAGAAGCCTGGCAGGCTGCCCCCGACGAGCTGAGCCGCGCCGGGCTGGACAAGGGTTCGGTGAAAACCGTCGTCGACTGGCGACCCAAGATTTCTTTGGAGGATGAGCTGGAAAAGCTGGAGCGCCTGGGGATAAAGGCCTTCACCTATCGCGATGAAGGCTATCCCGCCCGCCTTAAACAGATATATGATTACCCCCCCATACTTTATGTCAAGGGGGCCCTCCTCCCCCAGGACGAGTGGTGCTTGGCGGTGGTGGGCACCCGCAAGGCCACCGTCTACGGGCGGCAGGCTGCCGAAGAGATAGTCGCCGACTTGGCGCGCAATAAAATCACCATCGTCAGCGGCTTAGCCAGAGGTATTGATTCCATAGCCCACCGCAGCGCCCTGGAAGCGGGTGGCCGGACGATTGCCGTCTTCGGCTGCGGGCTGGATGTCGTCTACCCCGCCGAGAATGCCTCGCTGGCGCAGACTATCGCCGAAAACGGCGCGCTGCTCAGCGAGTTCCCGCTGGGCACCGAGCCCAGGCGGGAAAACTTCCCCCTGCGCAACCGGATTATGAGCGGGCTGAGCCTGGGGGTGCTCGTCGTCGAGGCTGGCGATACCAGCGGCGCTATGATTACCGCCCGCCTGGCGCTGGAACAGAACCGGGAGGTCTTCGCCGTCCCGGGCAGCATCCTCTCCCCGGCCAGCCGCGGCACCAACAACCTCATCCAGGAAGGCGCCAAGCTAATCCGCGACTATACCGATATCCTGGAGGAGTTGAATCTAAGAGCGGTCGCCCACCAGATAGAGCTTAAAGAGGTTATCCCCGCCTCCGATACCGAGTCGCTCCTGCTCAAGCAGCTGAGTGCCGAGCCGACTCATATTGACGAGGTCTGCCGCGGCAGCGGCTTGCCCATAGCCACGGTGAGCAGCACGCTGGCCATGATGGAGCTGAAAGGGATGGTGAGGCAGGTAGGCACCATGAACTATATCCTCTCCCGCGAAGTCCGCGAGGTATATAAGGTAAAAGTTGATTAGTTATGTCAAGCAAACTGGTCATAGTTGAATCGCCGGCTAAAGCAAGGACGCTGAGCAAGCTTTTGGGCAGTGGCTACAGCCTCAAGGCCTCTATGGGGCATGTGCGAGACCTGCCCAAAAGCCAGCTGGGGGTAGACCTTGAAGAAGGCTTTACCCCCACATACGTCGTCCCCAAGGCCAAGACCAAGGTCGTCAACGAGCTTAAAAAAGCGGCCAAGACCGCCTCCGCCGTCTATCTGGCCACCGACCCCGACCGCGAGGGGGAGGCTATCTCCTGGCACCTGCAGGAGG
>CAYNFV010000104.1:0-3186 GCA_964396645.1 uncultured Dehalococcoidales bacterium | reverse complement strand
ACCTCCAACCGGCTGATTAAGAGTCAGCTGCTCTGCCAGTTGAGCTAGCGGCCCAGGCTATCTGACGTATTACGCCCTCTATTTTAGGGTGTACGGCGGCTTTTGGCAAGTGTGAATTGTGGCTGCGTTTAGCGGTGGCGCCAGAAGGCGTGGGCATACCGATAGTCAAGAATAAATCGTGGGAAGTAGCTATCAGTAGAAGGGCCGCAGGGTTTTAGTATGGCTTAAACACTAGTTTCTTTTTAAACCCTGACTTCTTTTTAAAGTCTAACTTCTTTTTAAACCCTATCTTTTTTCTAAACCCTAGCTTCTTCCTGTCGCGCCAGCCCAGCCAGCCTAATATTATGGCGACGGCTATAATGATGAATATCCACCAGGGGAAGGGTTTCACTACGCTAAAGCTACCGTTGAGGCCGGATACCGTTGCCTGGTACTGGCCGGCTTCCGTTTCGCTGAGGGTGAAGCTCACCAGCTCGCTTTGGCCGCCGCCCAGCGTTACCATATGGCTGTCTATCGTCTGGCCGTTTATCTTCAGCTCGACATTATAGCTGCCGCTCTCCTCACCTTCGTTAGTCACGTTGAGGCTGATGGTGACGTTTTCTCCCACCTTGACCTCGGCTGGCGTGATGCTCAGGCCGCTGGCCACGAAGTGGGCCGGTTCTGAGGGTTCGGGTTTGGGGGTGGCGGGGGGCGGTACGTTGACCAGCACCGCGAACGGTGAGGCGAAGTACTCTGCCTCCCCGGTGGCGATACCGGGCTCGGCCACTATACCCGCAGCTGGCGGCAGTATAACCCATTGGCCCAGGTCATGGCTGTAGAAGGCGACAACCGGGTTGGTAGCGCCCTCAGGCAGCAATTCGGGGTCGTAGTGGAGCAGCACTGTGGCCACGGGGTCGAAGTAGGTAACCTTGAGGCATTTTATTTCCCGAAGCGCACTCTTATATCCGGTGAAGTCATAGAAGGGGCCTACTACGGCCATACCCTCTGGTAGTTCCGGCGTTTCCTCGGACAGACTCATCACTATTATTCGTGGGTAGCAGTAGCAGCCTTCACAATCGCCGCAGAGTACCAGCGTATCTAATTCAAGCTCCAGTAGGTGCACTTTTTCGGGGTCACGGGCTTTACACTCTTCGAGAGTGGTGTTCCGGCAGCAGTCCATCTCCACAGTGGTTTTTTTACCTAGCATGTCTACGATAAGGTAGCATTCTTCAAGGCCAAGGCCGCCGCCACCGCCGGGTGGAGGTGGTGGAGGTGGGGGCGGGGGTGGTGGAGGTAATTCGTCGACAAGGTAAAAGACTATGGTAAAAGAAAGGGTGTCTCCCTGGGCGTCGTTGCCTGTCTCGCAGGGTAGTTCCCAATCCCAATAGAGGGTAACGGTCTCGCCGGCGTTGAGTGGAACTATCCAGATATGGCCCGGCCCGTCAACGCTGGTCGGGAAGTCGTTAATGGTGGCCGGAAAGCTTATATCAGTATCCAGTAGGCCGTCAGGGTCGGTACGAAGGTTGAAGAGCAGGTGGTTATCAAGCTCACCACCGTCTTCGGTTGAGGTATTAGTTTCGGGTTCCGGGTCTAGACCCTCGCCACTGTCGATATCGCTTATCCAGATGAGGACAAAGCCTTCCAGGACGCCAGAATTATGCAGCTCTATCGTCTTGGTGCCGCTGGCACAGGGCTTAATATCATCATAACTCCAGGGGGCGGCACCTTCACCGCCCAGCTCCAGGTTTATTTGCGTCGGGTCTTCCTCCTGAGCCTGGACCGGGGCAGGTAGCGAGCCAAGCATAACCAGCCCTATTATCACCACCAGCAAAAGCCTGGCGGCGAGGGAGCCTTTAATGTGTTTTAGATAGCGCCGTAAATACATTAATCTCCCCATTCGACCTTAAGCCAGTAGATTAAGCCGGCGGGATTCCTATCCCAATCACCTATTGCTTGGTAGTCGGGGTCACCTTGGTTCATGTGCTCATTAGCGGCGATGATGGTGAGGGTATTCTCACCGGCAAACAGATACTCGGCAGGAATCGTAAGTTGTTCTACAGTCTGCCAGCCGTCGGTATCCAGGCGAGTCTGATAAAGGATGTTGGTCTCCCAAGCTCCGCTAAGCTGGTAGGTGCCGACAAGGTATTCCTTCTCAGTGTCTTTGTTTATCCAGACCTGGTAGCCGTTATCCGCGGTTATGTACAGGGTGGCATCGCGAGGCGAGCAGTCGATAATGAATGTCCTTTCAAAGGTTGCCACCCGCCCCGTTACCGACGTCCATGTCCGATAATTCCGATCATTGAACCACGATGGCCACCAAGACGGCCAACTCGGCCACGGCTGCCACCACGATGCACTTGTTGCCGGGCTATCAGTTCTCCAGGTTTCCCATATCCATTGAGCACCGTCGGGGAAGGTGTAAGGGTTACCCTCATATGTTAAGCGCCCGTCCCAATCGCGGTCGGTAGCCATTGGGTGCTGGGCAAGTACGGCGTAATTGGTGCCGGGATAAGTGGTAGTGTAAGTGTAGGTTCCAAAGGGTGAGCACTTCGCCTTATACACCGTATATGCCTCGGTGACCTTTGTATTATTCACGCCGCTGACCAGTATCAGGAAGTCATACGGGCAGGGAAGCTCGCAGACAGGCCCGCATGCTTCGCAGACAAGTTTGTCCTGTCCGGCTTTCATGCCGATAGTAACCTGACCCAGTGGATAGTCGCCGGCTAGGACGAAGACAACCGTCCTGGTTTCCCCGTCGTAATAGTCGTTATCAATCTTGATGCCGGTCACACCGGTGGTCGGGTCGGTGCCGCATTCCCAGGCGGTATTGATTGGGTCTCCGTTCTCGTCGAGCTGATAGACATCTACTATCAGGGAGCAGTCGCACTCCCAGCCCAGCACCCAGTGGCTGAGCGAGGGCGAGGAACCGGAGGTAACCTCATAGGTCCACGTCGAATTTGCTCCGTCAAAGCTGTAGTCAGTGAGGATAATAAGGTGGTCGCCGCAGGTGTCTTCGCATACTGTCTGCCAGCTGCAGATGGTAACGCTCAGGTTCTCGGGGTCACTGAAATAAGAGGAGGTGCCATTGCTCATTATCCCGAGAAGGATAATAAGAGCTAAAGAAAGAATTATTATCCTCTTCATCTATGGCACCTCCTTTCTTTCAGTTTTATATGCATATAGCTGCTCCAAAGCAAGGGCAAGGCT
>CAYNFV010000103.1:0-3223 GCA_964396645.1 uncultured Dehalococcoidales bacterium | reverse complement strand
TGGGCCGGCATCTCAAGAGCCAGGGCAAGAAGGTGGGCTTTTTCAAGCCGCTGGTAGCGGCTATCAAGACTGGGACTGTCGATAGCGATACAACGTTTCTAAAGCGCATCCTGTCCCTTAAAGAGCCTCTGGAAGACCTCTGTCCGGTTATTAGTGGCGACGTCGCCAAGAAGGTCAAGCAGGCTTATGATAAAGTTGCCGAAGGCAAGGATATAGTTATTGTCGAGGGCGTCTGGCGGCAAAGGCCGGGCGGCAAGCCCGCCGAGGCTTCTTACGAGATAGCTAAAGCGCTGGGAGCCAAGGTCATCATCGTCGAAGGCTACTCGCCCGACCTGTTCAAGACAGAGCTGGCCGATAACTACCAGGGCTTCGGCGCCGACCTGCTCGGTATTGTAATCAACAAGGTGCCAGTGAGCCGTATGGAAGCGGTGCGTAAGCTGGGTGGGGTAGTGCTGGGAATTATTCCCGAGGACAGGACGCTGGCCAGTCTTTCCGTGACCGAGCTGGCTGAGCTTGTCGCGGGCAAGCTCGTAAACGAGGCCGGTAAGTCAGCCGAGCTGGTGGAGAACTATATGCTGGGGGCTTTAGGTGTTGACTCTGGCTTAGACTATTTCGGGCGCAAGGTCAATAAAGCGGTGGTGGTCAAAGGCGAGCGCCCCGATATGCAGCTGGCGGCTCTGGAGAGCTCAACCAGGTGCCTGGTTATCAGCGGCGACGGTGAGCCCATCTATGACGTGCGCCGCAGCGCCGAGGACAAGGCTATCCCCATTATCATCACCGATGAAGATACTACCTCGGTGATGGAAAGCGTTGAGCAGGCGCTGGGTATGCTCAAGTTCAATCAGGAGAAGAAGCTGCCCAGACTGGCTGAAATCATCAAGCAACAGATTGACTTCAAGGCTTTGTATGAAGGACTGGGTCTGGCTGTTTAGCCGCACTCTCGGCGGCTAAGGGCTACCGAGCCACTTGAGCCATAATTCGGCTGTTTTTTGAAAGTTATTCAGCGCATCGGAGATGGTAGCGCCATGTGCCGCGCAGCCGGGTATCTCATCGCTTTTAGCCACGAAACGGCAGTTCCCGTTGCCGTTATTCCGTTGGAAGACCCTGATTCTGGAAATCCGGATAGTCAGCCTATCGTAGTTTGCCAGACTTGTCATAGTGCCTCCGCCGCAACCCGCAATTCGGCTGTAGGTCCATAATTATAGCTCGCTGACAATGTCTGTAAATAGTGAAATAGTAGTGGGTAGTGTAGGGAAAGTTGCGTTCGTATCAGAAAAATCTACGTCTAAAGTACAATGCCACGTTCACCAGGCTGATGAGCACGGGCACCTCCACCAGCGGCCCGATGACGGCGGCGAAGGCCGCCCCCGAGCCGATGCCGAAAACAGCCACCGATACGGCGATAGCCAGCTCGAAGTTGTTGCTGGCGGCGGTGAAGGCGATGGCTGTTGTCTTGGGGTAGTCGGCGCCTATCCTCTTGCCCATGTAGAAAGATACCAGGAACATGACCACGAAGTAGATAAGCAGGGGAATGGCGATACGCACCACGTCCAGCGGCAACTGAACGATTACCTCCCCTTTGAGAGAAAACATGACCACAATGGTGAACAGCAGCGCACCCAGGGTGATGGGGCTTATTTTGGGGATGAACTTCTGCTCATACCAGTCACGCCCCTTGGCCCGCATCAGGAAGAAACGGCTGAGCATGCCCCCGAAGAAGGGTATACCGAGGTATATGAACACGCTCTGGGCTATCTGCCCGATGGTAACGTGGACGGCCATCCCCTCCAACCCGAACCACTGCGGCAGCACGGTGATGAAGACATAGGCGTAGACCGAGTAGAAGACTATCTGAAATATGGAGTTGAGGGCTACCAATCCGGCGGCATACTCGCTGTCTCCCTTGGCCAGCTCGTTCCAGACGATGACCATGGCAATACAGCGCGCCAGACCTATCATAATCAGCCCCACCATGTAGTCGGGGTAGGCGCGTAGAAAGAGAATCGCCAGGAAGAACATGAGCACGGGGCCGATGAGCCAGTTCTGTATCAACGATAGCCCCAGCACCCGCCAGTTACGGAATACCCGCCCCATTTCCTCGTATCTGACCTTAGCCAGGGGCGGGTACATCATGAGGATGAGTCCGATAGCTATGGGTATTGAGGTAGTTCCCACCTGGAAGAAACCGATAAAGTCAGCCACTTCGGGGATGAAATAGCCCAGCCCCACCCCCACCCCCATGGCCAAGAAAATCCAGAGGGTGAGAAGACGGTCTAATATCGAGAGCCTGCCGGCTGTGCCTTTTGGTTTAGCGTTAGTCATAAAGCCCTAGTTATATTCTACAATTTTCACCACTAGCCCGCCAATGGTATAATAGGATAGATGGATATTCTGGACGGGCTTAATCCGGCGCAGAAAGAAGCCGTTGAGACCATTGAAGGGCCGGTGCTTATCCTGGCCGGTCCCGGCAGCGGCAAGACCAGGGTCATCGCCCATCGGGTGGCTTACCTGATTAAGACCTGCGGCGTCAGCCCCCACCGTATTATGGCGGTTACCTTTACCAATAAAGCCGCCCGCGAGATGGAGGAGAGGCTTAATAGGCTTATCGGCCTGGCCGTGAAGAACCTCACCATCGGCACCTTTCATGCCCTCTGCGCCCGCATCCTGCGCCGCGACGGACAGGCTATCGGCGTCGACTCCAAATTTGTTATCTACGACGACGACGACCAGATTAGCCTGCTCAAAAGGACGCTACAGGAGCTGAACCTGGACCCCAAGCAATATGCCCCTAGGGCGCTATCTTCGGCTATCTCCGCCGCCAAGAGCCGCACCATAGCCCCCACGGAATATACCAAGCATACCACCAGCTATTTTGAGGAGGTGGCGGGGCGGGTCTACGAGCGCTATCAGCAGCTGCTCACCGAGAGCAACGCCCTGGACTTCGACGATCTGCTCATGAAGGCGGTTGAACTCTTCCGCCAGAGCAAAGAGACACTGGAAAAATACCAGTCCCGCTATCTGCATATCATGGTGGACGAGTTCCAGGATACCAACCTGGTCCAGTACGAGCTGATAAGGAAACTGGGCGGCAAGAAGCCCAATATCTGCGTCGTCGGCGACCCCGACCAGTCAATCTACTCCTGGAGGTTTGCCGACCTGCGCAACATCCTCAGCTTCGAGAAGGATTTTCCCAAGGCGAAGCTGGTGCTTCTGGAGCAGAACT
>CAYNFV010000102.1:0-3313 GCA_964396645.1 uncultured Dehalococcoidales bacterium | reverse complement strand
CGGTGATGGCTAAGTGCCGTATCGGGCACTTTGTCGAGGCCCAGGCGCTGGAGGCTCTCGGAGTCGATTATATCGACGAGTCCGAGGTATTAACCCCCGCCGATGAGAGCCACCATGTCTGGAAACACGATTTCAAGGTTCCCTTCGTCTGTGGCTGCCGCGACCTGGGTGAGGCACTGAGGAGAATCGGGGAGGGGGCGGCTATGATTCGCACCAAGGGCGAGGCCGGCAGCGGCAACATCGTCGAGGCGGTGAGGCACATGCGGGCGGTTATGGACGGCATCCGCAAGCTGGTAAATACGCCTCAGGACGAGCTGATGGCGGCGGCGAAGGAGCTGCAAGCCCCCTTCGAGCTGGTGGCCGAGGTGCACAAAATAGGCAAGCTGCCCGTGGTCAACTTTGCCGCGGGTGGGGTGGCCACGCCGGCCGACGCTGCTTTGATGATGCAGCTGGGCGCCGACGGCGTCTTCGTCGGCTCGGGTATCTTCAAGTCCAGCGACCCCGCCGTCAGGGCCAAGGCTATCGTCGAGGCCACCACCCACTATCAGGACCCCAAGATTATCGCCGAGGTCTCCAAGAATCTGGGTGAGGCCATGGCCGGGCTGGATATAAAGCAGATTCCCACCGAAGAACTGCTGGCACGACGAGGGTGGTAAGATGAGGATCGGCGTCCTTGCCTCGCAGGGAGCCTTTATTGAGCATATCACGGCACTGCGCCGACTGAAGGTAGAGGCTTTGCCCGTCCGCCGGGCTCCGCAACTTAACGGCCTGGACGGGCTTATTATTCCCGGCGGTGAGAGCACGGCTATCAACAAGCTGATGCTCAGCGCCAATCTCACCGAGGAGATAAAGAGCCTGGCTAAAAAGGGTCTGCCCATATTCGGCACCTGCGCCGGTATGATAGTCCTCTCCACCAAGAATTCCGACCGGGACGTCGAGCCTCTGGGGCTGATGGACATAGTCGTTAGGCGCAACGCCTTCGGGCGACAGATAGACAGCTTTGAGACCGAGCTGGCTATACCGGTGCTGGGGGAAAAGCCCTATCCCGCCGTTTTTATCCGTGCTCCTTTAATCGAAAAGGCGAGCGGTGAAGTCGAAATACTGGCAAAGCTTTCCGACGGCACCATTGTCGCCGCCCGTCAAAATAATCTGCTCGTGACCGCTTTTCACCCCGAGCTGACCGACGACCTGAGATTCCACCACTATTTCCTGGAGATGATAAGAGGTAACTAAGGAGATGCCTTGCAGAAGGTAATCACCGACGACCTGAAGGAGCTGATTGACATTCTGCCGACACACATCCGCCAGTCGCTGCACCGGCAGAAGGACATCAGTGAGCTTCTGGAGGTAGTCATCGACCTGGGGCGCACTCCTGAAGCCCGTTTCCTGAAGCGGGAGGTCGTCCTCGGCTCCAAAGAGGTCGATGAGGCCGACATCGACTACGTAGCCTCACGGGTGAGCAGTTTCGGCGACGACAACCGCGCCGGTATCGAGCGCACCCTGCACCGCATCTCGGCTATCCGCAACCGCAAGGGGCGCATCGTTGGGCTGACCTGCCGCGTGGGCCGAGCCGTCTTCGGCACGATAAAGGTTATCGAAGACCTTATCCAGTCGGGTAAGGGCGTCCTCCTTTTAGGTCGCCCTGGTGTAGGCAAGACGACAATGCTACGCGAGGTAGCCAGGGTGCTTGCCGACGACATGAACAAGCGGGTTATCATCGTGGATACCTCCAATGAGATTGCCGGCGACGGCGATATTCCCCACCCCGCCATCGGCCACGCCCGAAGAATGCAGGTGACCACGCCCACCAAGCAGCACGCGGTCATGATTGAGGCCGTGGAGAACCACATGCCCGAGGTCATCGTCATTGATGAGATCGGCACCGAGCTTGAAGCTCTGGCAGCCCGGACCATCGCCGAGAGGGGCGTGCAGCTGGTGGGCACCGCCCACGGTAATACGCTGGAGAACCTGATGATGAACCCCACGCTGGCTGACCTCATCGGCGGTATCCAGTCGGTAACGCTGGGTGACGAGGAAGCCAAGAGAAGGGGCACGCAGAAGTCAATACTGGAGAGAACGTCGGCGCCCACCTTTGATATCGTGGTCGAAATTCAGGAGTGGGACAGGGTGGCTATTCACCCCGATGTCGGCGAGGCGGTGGATGCCCTGCTGCGGGGAAATCCTATAGCCGCCGAGGTACGCTGGCTTGATGAGTCGGGTGAGGTTAAGAGCCGAAAAGAAGAGCCGGCGGCCAGGGAAAGGGCCATTCCCGTCAGACCGCAGGTTGCTGGTAAGGCTGTGCCCAAGCTCTACCTCTTCGGGGTGAACCGGGGGCGCATTGAGCAGGTGACCAAGGATATGCAGCTAAGCCCCAAGGTCGTGGACAGCTTAAAGGAAGCCGACCTCTTTGTTACCTCTAAGGCCTACTACCGCCGCAAACCGCAGAAGGTCAGCGACGCCGAAGCCCTGAGGCTGCCTGTCTACGTGCTCAGGAGCAACACACCGGCCCAGATAAGGCAGATGCTGGATAGCATCTACCCCAGGGCTGGCGCCGGGAAGCAGAGCCGGCTTAAAATCGCTCTCAGTGAGGCGGAAGCAGCCGTGGGCCGGATAAGGGAGGGGGAGGGGGCGGTGGAGCTAAGCCCGCAGAGCGCCTATATCCGGCGCCTGCAGCACCTGCTCGCCCAGCGCAGCCACCTTTCCTCGCAGAGTACGGGCAAGGACCCCAACCGAAGAGTGAGGATTTATAAGGGTTGAAGACGGACTTGATGGTAGACGGCAGGACGGCGGAGGAGTGGAACCGGAGGGGCATCGAGCTGACCAGGCAGGGTAACTACGAGAGAGCGCTGGTCGCTTATGATAAGGCTATCAAGGCCGACCCGCAGTTCGACGGCGCCTGGCAAAACAAAGGGCTTGTTTTCAGCGAGATGGGCGAATATAAAAAGGCGCTGGATGCCTTCATCAAAGCCACGGGGATAAACCCGCAGGACGCCAGCGCCTGGACCAGCAAGGCGGATGTGCTCAAAAAGCTGGGCCGCTATGAGGAAGCACTCGATGTCTATGATGCCGCTATTGCCCTAAATCCGCGACATTTTGCCGCCTGGCATAACAAGGGGTTGACGCTCAAGGAGCTGGAGAGGTACGAGGCGGCGCTAGACGCCTTCAATAAGGCCGTCGAGCTCAGGCCGCAGGATGCGGCGGCTAGTTTTAACCGGGGGAGCGCCCTGGCAGTGCTTAAGAGGTATGAAGAGGCGCTGGAAGCCTTTAATAAGGCCATTGAACTGAACCCGATAGATGCCGATGCCTGGTACAA
>CAYNFV010000101.1:0-3338 GCA_964396645.1 uncultured Dehalococcoidales bacterium | reverse complement strand
CCGAAAACCAGCGAAAGGCCCAGGGCGATTACCGCGTACAACCCGCCCAGCATAAGCCCCATCACTATAGGCGTAGCTAGCTCATTTAATAAGGTCATCCGTACCCTGTCCTAATCAGATTCAAGTGCCAAAGTAGGCTTTCTTAACCTTTTCTTCCTCACGGAGTTTGGCGACATCGCCGCTTAAAACAACCCGGCCGACTTCCATGATATAGGCCCGGTCAGCTTCGGTAAGGCTTCGCCTTACATTCTGTTCGACAAATAGAATGGTAATGCCCTGGTCTCTAATTTCCCGCAAGGTTCTATAAATCTCATTAACCAGTATGGGGGCAAGCCCGAGAGACATTTCATCAATGAGTATGAGCTTGGGGTCTGACATTAAGCCCCGTCCCAGGGCTAACATCTGTTGCTCACCCCCACTCAGTGTCTTAGCCAGCTGATTCTTTCTCTCTTTTAGTACCGGGAAGAGCTGGTAAGCCCTTTGCAGGTTTTGCTCCCTCTTTGACCTCGCCTTACGATTGTAGGAACCTATTACTAGATTCTCTAAAACGGTCAGGTCGGGGAAAACCATTCTCCCTTCCGGGACCTGGGAGATGCCAAGGTCAACTATGCGGAAGGGTTCTAACGCCGAGATATTCTTGCCCTCGAACTCAATGCTACCCTTGGCTGGGTGCACCAAGCCCGATATTGCGTCCAGCAGGGTGGATTTGCCGGAGCCATTGGCGCCAATAATGGCCACAATTTCTGCCGGCTTAATCTCTAGAGATACATCCCAGAGGGCTTGAAAGCTCCCATGAAATACATCTATGTGGCTAACTTTCAGTAATGTCTCTTCAGGCATTTCCTGGTTATATTTTCCTTATCTTCGGATAAAGAGCAACTTCCCCCGTTTATACCTCCTCACCCAAGTAGGCCTCAATTACCTTACCGTCTTCCATTACCTCGCTGGGAAGACCTTCAGCGATTTTGGTTCCTTTATCCATCACTATAATCCGGTCAACTACCCTGGTCATTACTCTCATGACATGCTCGACCAGTACATAAGTTATACCCATTTCACGTACCCGTTGCAGGATCTCTAATATGCGCGGAATTTCCTCTTCGTTTAAGCCCGCCGCCACTTCATCAAGCAGCAGCAGGGTGGGGCTGGTGGCCAGGGCTCTGGCTAATTCCAGCCTCTTCAGGGTTATCGCCGTCAAATCCCTGGCCGAAACGTCCTTCTTTTCTAAAAGGTCCACCATATCAAGTAGTTGGAGAGCCTCGCTCTCGGCGGCATCTTTGCCTAAGCCCCGGCCGTATTGTGCTGCCACGGAGATGTTCTGCAGGGCCGTTAAGTTGACGAAGGGCTGAGGAATCTGATAGGTTCGGGCAATGCCAAGGTGGCAGACTCTATGCGTGGCCAGCCCCGTGATGCCATGTCCTTTTAGATGTACAGCTCCGGAATCTGGCTTGTATTCACCGCAGATGAGGTTTAACAGTGTTGACTTGCCAGCACCGTTGGGGCCCATCAGGCCCAGTACCTCGCCTGCCTGAACATCGAAGCTTATATCCCGAACCGCCGTCACCCCCCCGAAATGCTTGCTTACCCCGACTACGGAAATGATCGGTTGTTCCATGTCAACACCATTAATTTAGTAATCTATAATACGTACGCACAGACCAAAACATGCCTATCGCCGACCGGGTGTATCCAATCTACACCCGGTCGGGATAGCTATGTCCGCATAAAACCTTTATTAATGTTTTAATTTAGCCCCAAGGCTTGGGGAAGATCAATTCGGCCGTCGCTGGCAGAAAATCGTTAAAGGAAAATACGGTGGGCGATTCCCATACCCAAGGGTTATCGGTCTTCTGCCACTGTCCAAACTGGCAGGGAATTAGCTGGAACTGCGTATCTGGTAAAAATACGACGCGGCCCCACATAGTAATCAAATCGGTTTCAGCTAAGGCCTGGCAGACTGCATCCGGGTCCAGAGTGCCGGCTCTCTCGATGGCGTCGAATAGCGTTTGCGCTACGGCGTAATCCCAGCCTATACCCTGCGGCACCGGTTCGTTGTCGGAATATTCGTACCATCTTTCGACCAGTTCCTGCGGGGTTAGACCAGCGATGCCTTCGGCATTTTGCAGATCCGGTGACCAGTAGACCTCCATACCAACGCCATTGGGCAGTTCACCGCCCCAGGCTAGAATCTCCTGATAGAACATGGCTCCCCTGGTGGCGAAGACTACCGTGGGCTCGAACCCCTGTGACTGGCATTGTTTCAGCATTAAGCCCATATCGGGCGCGGGACAGTTGCCCCAAAGTATCTCACAGCCAGCGCTCTTCCACTCCTGTATCAGGGAGGTAAAGTCGTTAGTTCCCGGAGGGTATATGCCGAACTCGTCTTCGGCACGGTAACAATCATAGCCCTCGCCGGCGGCAGCTCCGGCGAACCCCAGATACCAACCGCGGCCATCAGTATCGTCAAAGGCAAAGATGGCTGCTTTCTTGTTGGTCTCCGCAGCGAAGGTATCGAGGGCGCCGAACCAGGTGGGCATCATCAGATATCCGGGGTCATTCGCCCGGAAGTCTCCCTCCGGAATGGGAGTGCCTATGGAAAAACCGAACGCCCAGGTGTACGTCCATGGTTCTGCGGCTGCCTCTCGCATACCTACCCAGGGTTCATAGGGGCCGATGCCGAAAACGGCCGGGATTCCATACTTCTGGGCCATCATAGCCCTACCCTGGCTCATAGCGGGCACCTCAAAATGCCCGCCGATGAAGTGTATCCCCTCGTTGAGAATCAGGTTCTCAAGGAGAGGTGCCACCTTTAGGGGGTCGCTCTCGCAATCGACGGTTATCCATTTCACGGGTATTTTCTTTCCATACTCCTCGACATATATTCCACCCTGTGCGTTGATATCCTCGACAGCCGCTTCCGTCCCCCAGCTGGCAACACCACCAAACACGGCATAGGGGCCCGTATAGGATACGGTATCACCGATGAGAATGTATTCGGGGGCTACGGGTCCCTCGTCACCATTACCGTTAACCTCACCGTTACCGTCACCTTCACCTTCGCAGGCGACAAGCGCCGGCAATGCTATCAATGCAATCAGCAACGGGATTAAAAATAACTTTTTCACTACTACCTCACCCCTTTTTTAAGATTTAATGTTACCTTACTCATTATCCACTTTAGTTTTCTTACATGCAGTGCCCTCCTTTTATTTTAATAGTATATCTGCGGCAAGCATAAGGCCAGAGTACTTTGGTCCCGCCTTTCCCATAAAGTCTTGCCTATTTTTAATCGGGATATCCGGTTATTCTATTTTTCGCCGCCGTAGCCGGCTGGTGCC
>CAYNFV010000100.1:0-3447 GCA_964396645.1 uncultured Dehalococcoidales bacterium | reverse complement strand
GCCAATATCAGCATCCGCCCCGAGAACAGCCCCGAGACCCTGGCCAAGGTCGAGGTCAAGAATATGAATAGCTTCAAGGCGGTCTACCGCGCCCTGAGCTACGAAGAGGAGAGGCAGCGAAAGGTGGTGGCGGCGGGCAAGAGGCTCTTCCAGGAGACGAGGGGCTGGGTGGAGGACCGGGGGGTGACCGTTTCCCAGCGCTCCAAAGAGTATGCCCACGACTACCGCTATTTCCCCGAGCCCGACCTGGCGCCGCTGGTGCTGGATAAGGCCTGGGTGGAGGAGATAAGGGCAAAACTACCCGAGCTGCCCGAGGAAAGGCGCGACCGCTTTGTCGCCCAATATAAACTTTCCCTCTATGACGCCAAGCTGCTCACCGCTTCCCGCGAGATGGCCGACTACTTCGAAGAGTGCCTGAAAACCGGTCAAGACGTGTCGCCTAAAGAGATGAGCAACTGGCTTTTGGGCGAGGTGAGCCGTATAATAAACGAGAGCGTTATCGACATCACCGAATTTAAGAAAAAGGTAAGCCCGGAGCGGCTAGCCCGCCTGGCCAGACTGAACTCGGAGGAGAAGATTAGCACGGCCACGGCTAAGTCGGTGCTGGGGCAGATGTACCAGAAGGGCCAGAGCGCCGACGATATCATTAAGGCGCAGGGCTTAAGCCAGATAAGCGATACTGAGTCCATTGAGGTTGAGATTACAACGGCGATAGAACATAATCCCCAAGCCGTCGCCGACTATAAGGCGGGCAAGAAACAGTCCCTGAAGTTCCTGGTGGGACAGGTGATGAAAGCCACCCGGGGTCGTGCCAACCCTGCCGTGGTCAACCAGTTGATGGAGAAGAAGTTAGAGGAAGGATAAGCATGGAGGATTATTTCAGTGTAGCTCAGATTATACTATCGGTAGCCTTGATATTAGCCATTCTGCTCCAGGTCAGGGGCGGGGGGCTGGGTGGTATCTTCGGCCAGGCCGACACCGTCTATCGCACCAAGCGGGGCGTGGAGAAAACGCTTTTTCAGCTCACCATCGTCCTGGTAGTTCTCTTCATTATCATCTCCATAATAACCCTGAAGATAACCTGATACGTTAGCAGAACCCGATTGCCTACGCTCACCCAAAGCGCTGCGAAGATTGCATCTATGCGAAGGAGACGATGAATGAAGCTGAAGGTATGGTTTGCCGAGACCCGGCCCCAGTTCCTGCTGCTTTCCGTGGTGCTGGCCTTCCTGGGTAATGCCATCGCCTGGTATGACGGCTATTTTCATCTGGGCTACGCCCTGCTCGCTTTCCTGGGGCTTCTGCTCTGCCACATCAGCGTCAACGTGCTCAACGACTACTTCGACTATAAGAGCGGCATCGATCTCAGGACCAAGCGCACCCCCTTCAGCGGGGGCAGCGGCGTCCTGCCCGCCGCCCGGATGAAGCCGCGGCAGGTCTTATGGCTGGGGATGGGCTCACTGATTCTGGCGGTGCCCATCGGCGTCTATTTCATACTCGTTAGCGGCTGGGCTTTGCTGCCGCTGCTATTGGTAGCCGCCCTTTGCACTGTGCTCTATACCCCCTTTTTGACCCGCATCGGCTGGCCGGAGTGGGCGCCGGGGTTGGGGATGGGCTTTCTGCCCGTCCTGGGGACGTACTTTATCCAGGTCACCGACTACACCGGCCCGGCCTTTATCGCCGCCGTACCCTCGGGCATACTGGTGCATAACCTGCTGCTCCTAAACGAGTTCCCCGATATCACCGCCGACCGGGAGGCAGGCCGCCGCACGCTGCCCATCACTCTGGGCAAGCAGGGCGCCTGGATTATATATTCCGTCCTGACCATAGCCGTCTACGTCTGGATAGCCTACTGGGTGGCAGTGGGGGAGATGCCCCTCTTCTCCTTAATCGCCCTGCTCACCCTGCCCTTTGCCCTCAAGGCGATATGGGGCGGGCGAAGCTATAATGACATGAGCCAGCTGGTACCGGCCATGGCCAATAACATCCTGGTCGTCCTGCTCACCCAGTTCCTGCTGGGTGCCGGCTACATCCTGGCAAGGGTCTTTTAATGTCCGTCGACCTGGTGCTGCTGCACCCTCCCAGCGTCTATGACTTCCGCCAGAAGGCGATTCTCTACGGGCCCGTCGCCGACCTGATTCCCTCCTCTTCCATGTTCGAGATGTACCCCATCGGCTTTACCAGCCTCGCCGAGTACCTGGGCAACGCGGGCTACCGGGTGCGCATCGTCAACCTGGCGGTGCGCATGCTCAGCGATAAGAGGTTCGACGCCGGGGCGATGATAAAGAAGCTCAAGGCGCCCGTCTTCGGCATCGATTTGCACTGGCTGGTAAGCTCCCACGGCGCCATTGAGGTCGCCAGGATAGTCAAAGAATGCCACCCTAAATCCAAGGTGGTTTTCGGCGGCCTTTCCTCGAGCTATTTCTATAAAGAATTAATAAACTACCCTGAGGTCGACTACGTGATGAGGGGCGATTCCACCGAGGAGCCGCTCAGGCAGCTTATGGACTGCGTCAAACACGGCGTTGAGCCCGATAAGGTGCCCAACCTGGTCTGGAAGGACGAAAAAGGCGAGGTTCAGGAAAACCCCTTCACCCACATCCCCACCGACCTGAGTCACCTTATGGTGGACAACTACGCCGAGACGGTGCGCTCGGTGATAAGATACCGCGACCTGGCCAGCTACACCCCCTTCCCGGGCTGGAAGGACTACCCCATCACCGCCGTGCTCACCGGTAAGGGCTGTAGGGAGAACTGCGTTATCTGCGGCGGCTCCGCCGCCGCCTTCCGCAGGTGCTACGGGCGGGAGAGGCCCGTCTTTCGCTCTCCCCAAGCCGTGATTCGTAGCGTGAAGCAAATCGAAAAGTTCAGCACGGGGCCTATCTTTATCCTGGGCGACCTGCTCCAGCCCGGAGAGGATTATGCCGAAGAGGTTTTGCGCGGGGTGGAGGGGGTCAGGAACCAGCTCATCCTGGAGCTCTTCAACCCCGCTCCGCCCGGATTCTTAAAGCGGGTGGGTGGAGCCTGCCCCAACTTCTGCCTGGAGATTTCCCCCGAGTCCCACGACCCCGTGGTGCGCAAAGCCTCGGGGCGCAACTACTCAAATGATGATTTAGAGCGGACGATTGCCGAGGCTCTTAAGGCCGGATGTGCGCGCATGGACGTCTTCTTTATGATTGGGCTGCCCAGGCAGACGCCCCAGTCGGTGCGGGAGACGGTGGCATACTGCGATTACCTGTTTCAAAGGTTTAAGGGCGATGGGCGGCTTTTCCCCTTTATCGCCCCCATCTCCCCCTTCCTCGACCCGGGCAGCCTGGGCTTCGAGCAGCCCAAACGCTACGGCTATAATGTCCTCTTTAAGACGCTGGAGGAGCACCGCCGGGCGCTGCTGGCGCCCAACTGGCGGGACTCCCTGAACTACGAGACGAGGTGGATGAGCCGCCAGCA
>CAYNFV010000099.1:0-3644 GCA_964396645.1 uncultured Dehalococcoidales bacterium | reverse complement strand
GTGATGGAGAGTACGTTCTCAATGCCCAGAACCGCCGCGCTCAAGAGGTCGGACTGCAAAGCCAGGCGGTTGCGGTCGCGGCAGGTCATCTGCAGGACGGGCTCAAGCCCCTTCATTTTTAGCAAATGGCAGACCGCCAGCGAGCCCAATCGCATCACCGAGCTCTGCTGGTCGGTAACGTTAGCCGCATCCACCTTGCCCTTTAGAACCTCGACCGCCTCCATCAGCTCGGTGGTATCGGTGCCCTTCAGTGGCCCGACCTCGGCGGTGACGACGAATTTCCCCTTCTCAAACAATGGCTGCAGGCTCATCTAGTTCCCTTCTAATGGCGAAAATGGGCATTCTCATTATACACGAATACGTCTTATCGGTGTAGGAGTTTTATATCTCAAGCCAGGAATGGGAATAAAGGGCTTCGCCGGTAATAACCCTGACCGTCTTGGCGTATTTGGCCTCTTCCTCGCTCAGGGAGGCGAGGTCGACCTTCTCGCCATCCATCACCCTGTGCACCACCTCGACGATTTTCGGTTTCTGGCCGCGGGCGATGGCTATCAGTTCGCTATCAAAGGCGTCAACGATAGCTGAATAAAGCCCCAGCCTCATCAGCATTATCAAACAGGTTCGGTTCAGATAGGGCCTTAAGTGTGTCGGCGTGCCGTTGGAAATATTGGAAAGCCCGATGGTCGATTTACAGTCGGGGGCGATATCCTTGAGCATAGCCATAAACTCGAAGCAGGCCTTGAGCTGGTTTATCTCCACCGAGACCGGTGTCAGGATGGGGTCAATCCAGATATCCTCGTTGGCGATACCCGTCTCGTTGGCTTTATAGAGAAGGTCGACGGCGAGCATAGCCCGCTCGTTGGCGTCGCGGGGCATCCCCTCCACCCCCCAGAGCAGCCCTATCATGTAGGCGCTGTATTTGCCGACCAGAGGCAATTCTTTTTCTAATCGGTCGGGCTGGAGGGATATGGAATTAATCAGTGCTTTGTTCTTGGCTATCTTTAATCCCGCCTCCATAGCCACCGGGTTGGTGGTGTCCAGCGAAAGCGGCTTATCGGTGACCGCCTGCGCTGCCTCGACCACCCACTGCATCATCTCGTCCCCTGCCTTGCGGGCGGGGCCGATGTTGAGGTCGATGTAATCGACGCCGGCTTCAGCCTCAGCCTTAGCCATCTCCTGGATGGGGCCTGCGTTTCTCTCTTTCATTGCCGGGCCCAGGGTCTTTGACATTATGTTCAGATTTTCGCCGATGAGGATCATATTTTATCTCCTTGCGGTTATAGACCTCTCGGTTCTCCGAACCTCAAGGTTGCCACGACTTAAGGTAGGCCGGGATATTAGAGCCATCCCTGGGACCTACCTGAACCTCCCAGCCGGGCAGCTCCTCTTCCAGGCCGCCGCTCTCCGGGGCGGCATAACCGGGAATTATTAGCTTGTGGTGCTTGACCATGTCGGCGATACCGCACTTCTTGACGAAGGGAGCAATAGCGTCGGCGACGAATTTGCCCGCCGCCCAGGCGGTCATCACCGAAAGCCCCTCGGTATCCTTGACCAACAGGTAGCTGGGAATCTTGCTCGCCTCCACCTCGCCGGAGACGATAAAATAGGTCAGCGAGAAGTTGGAGGTGATAAGCACCGGCGAGTTCTCGGCGGGGCTACCGATTTCGTAGATACCCTCCTTGGTCGCCAGCGGCCGCTGCGGGTCGGTATAGATATTCAGCCTCTCTACGAGTAGTGGGAAGAGGCTCTCCCCCTGGAAATCGGAGAGGACGATAATGCCGCCGTACTTGGCGATGAACATGGCGGCGATTACCGCCTCCTTCATCGGGTTATCGGTCATCTCGGCAGGGAAAACGATGGTGGGAAAGCCCAGCGGGCGGAATTTCTTGGTTAAAGCGGCACTTCTGATGACTATCTGGTCCTGAAAAGCCTGCTTTAAGCCGCGCGAGCCGGAGTCGATAACCAACTCCTTGACGCCGGCCTCATTAAGCTTGGTCGTCAGCTCGGCGAGCTTCTCCACGCTCTCGGCTTTTACCGCCAGCGGGCAGGAGTTCTCCTTGGCCAGAGCCGCCATCTTTTCCTGGTTGGCTTCGGTAGCGGCGTAGAGCAGGGGCTTGCGGTCAGCACAGGCGGCAAGCCCGGCTGCCATAACCTCGGGGTTTTCAGTCATCAGGATTATGCCGCTGTCGATCTTCTCCTTTACCTTAGCCACCACTGCCTTAAAACGGGCGGCGTCAGTCCCCGCCTTTACCGCCACCAGGTCGGGACGGAGGATAAGCCCTATTCTTTCGTACTGTAGCTCGTTAAAGCGCTTCAGTCTGGCGTCGATTTCGGCGTCGTCCTTGTCGGTGCTGACCAAGATGGCTATTCCCGGCGGGTTCTCGAACCGCTTTTCGTGTCGGAACATCACCGTCTCGCCGCCGACTTTAAGAATCCGGTCGCCCACGCCGATGGTAACCGGTATGATGGGCGGGGCGGAGGCTTCCGTCAGCTTGGCCTTTGCTTCCTCGGAGACATGGGGGCAAAGGCTAAGCTCCGCCTTACCCGCCGCCAGTTTCATGGCAAAGGCAAGGCAGGTCGGTTCCCCGCAATCCTTACAGTTGGTCTTGGGCAAAAGCTTAAATATTTCTATTCCGGTAAGCGCCATGGCTACACTCTCCTTTCCCCTAGATGACTATGCGCTAACTTCGGCTATTTGTCACCCTGAGTGAAACGAAGGGTCTCGGTCGGGGGAGGGGCATTTAAAGTCCAAAGCCCCACCCCGAGATTCTTCAGTCGCCCCGATTACATCGGAACTCCCTCAGAATGACAATATTCTGTTTCCTTTCTTAGCCCAGTATCGGGTCCATAGTCAGGGCGGGGTGTCCCTTCTCCTGCAGGAAGGGCATAATCTCTTCTTCAGTGGTGCCCACTGTCTCGTCGGCAATCATATCGGGCAGGTCGGGAATGCCGATTTCCTTAGCCCTGGCTTTGAGCCGCTCGCCGATTTCCTCTTTCAGTGACTTGGGCATCCAGACGATACGCTGGATACCACCGTCGCCGCTGATGAACTTCCTCTGGCAGGTATTGTATTTTCCGTGCCCGACGAACCCCGGCGTGCTCAAGCCGCCGCCGATGGTGCCTGCCAGCGTGGTGAACTTCATGCCGCAGGGGGTCTCACCGGTGTACTCACGGTTGACCGTCATCACCCCGTTGCACATGGGCAGGACGGCGGCGATGCACTCGCAGCAGCCGCAGGTAGTCATAGGGTCGTTGACGATGCTGTAGAAGTTATAGTGGTCTATCTTGCCCCTTGAGGCTTTGTAGACGAACTCGTTTACCCCCTTCCACTGCCCCATCTTTTGGTCGATGATCTCACCTTTTTCTACGGGCTGGTTGGGGCCGGTGGGGTTAATCTCGTAGGAAGCCTTGCAGTCCATCCAGTTGTAGGAGCCGCAGAGCCCTGTCCTCTCCGGGCTGATAACGCAGACATGGCTGGGGGCGAAGGACTGGCAGAGGGTGCAGGAGTAGTAGGTATCGGTAGTCTCGTCGGTCATACCCTCGATGCGGGCGTCGCGCTTGCCGTAGACCGCCCTCGCCTGCTCCTCCACCGCTTTTACTTTATCTTCCTCGGTGTAGAGCTTTACCTGTATCTTATCGAAGAT
>CAYNFV010000098.1:0-3680 GCA_964396645.1 uncultured Dehalococcoidales bacterium | reverse complement strand
TCTTAGCCGCCGATGTCGGCTCGACCTTGAAGAGGTCGTCCAGGGCTTTGGCTGAGGCCATGTGGTGGGCGGTGGGGCAAACGCCGCATATCATGGTGGTGATGCGGGGCATCTCTTCGGCGGCTCTGCCCTCGGAGAACTTCTCGAAACCCCTCAGTTCGGGAATCTGAAGAGTAGCCCGCTCGCAATTGCCCTTATCATTGAGGAATATCTCTATCTTGCCGTGTCCCTCAAGCCTGGTTATAGGGTCTATGGTTATCTTTCTCACTCCGGCCTCCTATTCCATTCTCTTTCTTCTCAGCAAGGAAGCCGCCAGTCCGAAGCGATAGACCGTTCCCGCCGGGTCGACAATGCTGTCAATCAGTTTTTTGACCTCCTCCTCGCTCATCTCCTTCTCACCGTCCAGCCCCAGTATCGAGGCGACCATGGAAAGGGCCTTGGCCCCCTGGTCAACGACGCCGTCAATCGGCCCGAAGCAGCCCCGGCAGGGTTGGTTAGCCCGGATGCAGGTCTCCCCACAGCCGGTTCGGGTGGCCGGGCCCATACAGATTATCCCCTGGGCTAGGAAGCAAAGCTCGGGGTCCATCTTAATCTGCCAGGGTCGCTTGACCTCGCTAATAGAAAGCTTATCGGGTTTACTCTCGGCCCTGGGGCAGGTGTCGCAGAGCGCCTTGTTGGGCGCCAGCACCGACCCTTTCGCCGGCAACTCCCCTTTAAGTATGGCCGTTATCGCCGCCATGATTAAATCGGGTGGGGGCGGACAGCCGGGGAGGTAATAATCAACGTCAATGGTCTGGTCTAATGTCTTGACCGTGTCGTAGAACTCAGGCAACTCCAGCTCGCCCTCTTTTACTTTGGTCTTCTGTTGGGGGAAAATACCCTTGGGGTTATCAACGCTGGGGACTTCTTTATAGACCCGGTTAAAGATAGACTCCCGGTCGTGGAAGTTAGCCAGCCCCGGAATACCGCCCAGGTGGGCGCAGGCGCCGAAGGCGACCACCAGCTGAGATTTCTGCCTCAGCAGCTTTACCATCTCCTCCTGCTCCCCCAGCCTCACCGACCCGTTGATAAAGCTCACCGCTATCTCACCGTCCTTCATGGCCTCGATGTCCTTACGCTTGAAGTCCAGCGCTACCGGCCAGAGGACGATATCCACCGCGTCCGCCACCTTCAGAATATCCTCGTTGAGGTCAACCACCGTCTCCTCACAGCCGCCACAGGAAGCGCACCAGTAAAAAGCGACCTTAGGTTTGGCCATCATTCCCCCTTCCGCATAAAAATTATAGCTAGATACGGCTGATATTGCAAATTTTATGCCTGGGCAACTACTTAGGTAACTATACGCGGGGTGTTAAAGGGCGTTAACAGGAATTATACTTGAACTGGCTGGCTAAAGTAAACCCTTTTACTAATGGACCTTGATTCGCCGCAGCTTAAGTATCAGGAAGACCTCTTTGCCTATACCTAAATCCATGTCCTCAAAGATATGGTGGGGCAGCTCGGCCAGGAGTTTGTGCTCACCTACTGCGACCTCGAGCCTGATGCCGTCGCCGAGTGGCTTTATGGCGGTGATTACCCCCCTATAGCGGTTGACCGACGGGCCCGGGGGCATGGTCTCGGAGACATAGATATCGCGGGGAAATAGGGCGATGCGGCGGACGGGGCTGCCGTCGTCGGGTAGGATGATGCTCATCGTGCCGCAGCTGGCCTCCATCACCCCCTGCCCCAGGCTCTGGCAGCGGTCGCAGTGCAGTATGTTGGGGGCGCCGATAAAGTCGGAAACGGCTTCGTTTATCGGGGAGAAAAAGACATCCTCCGGCTTACCCATCTGCTGCAATTGGCCTTCCTGGATAACGGCGATGCGGTCGGCCATTTCCTCGGCTTCGGCCAGGTCGTGGGTGACGTAGATGGTGGTGATGCCCAGCTTCCGCTGGAGCTGCTTCAGCTCCGTTCTCAGGTATTTGGCTGTCTGGGCGTCGAGGCTGCTCAAGGGCTCGTCGAGGAGCAAGACCCGCGGCGAAAGGGCCAGCGCCCGCGCCAGAGCCACCCGCTGCTTCTCGCCGCCGCTCAGGTGCCTGGGGTAACGCTCGGCGAGGTGGCTTATTTTCATAAGGTGCAGCAGCTCCGCCACCCTATCCTCAATACCGTCATGAGGCTGTCGGCGGGCTTTCAGGCCGTAGGCGATGTTAGCCGAAACATCAAGGTGCGGGAATAAGAATAAGTCCTGGAAAAGGTAGCCCACTTCACGCTTGCTGGCGGGCAGCTTATCCACCCGCTGGCTGTCGAAGAGCACCGAGCCTTGATAATCGGTCAGTCCGGCGATAATGTTGAGCAGCGTGGTCTTGCCCGCCCCACTCGGCCCCAGCAGCACCAGCAACTCCCGGTCGCTTATCTCCAGCTCGACATCGCGGCAGATATATTTACATATTTTTTCCAGCTTTATTGAGGGCATGCTACCTCCACCTGGCGGTCATCTTGGCTTCCAGGAACTCGAAAAACTTCTCGAAGGAAAGGCACATCACGGCTAAAACTATTAGACAGACGATGATAATGTCGATGCGAATCAGGCTCTCCGCCTTCATCATCAGGGCGCCGATGCCGGTGGGGATAGCCACCATCTCGGCGGCGATTATTACCCGCCAGGCCATCCCCGCCTCAAGCCGGAAGCCGGTAAAAATATTGGGCAGGGCTAGGGGCATAACCACCGTGGTCAGAATCTTGATGTCGGAAGCCCCCAGCGTCCGCGCCACCCTTATATAGTCCTTATCCACGTTCCTGATGCCGGTGACGGTGTTATAGAGGACGGGGAAGAAGGAGCAGATAAAGATAATGGTGATGGGCAGCATCTCGTTGATGCCTATCCAGAGCATGAGCAGGGGCAGCCAGCCCAGGGCGGGTATGGGGTAGAGCAGACTGACGATGGGGTGCAGCGCCTTGTCCAGCTTCTCCATCCAGCCCATGGCCGTGCCCACCACCAGCCCGGCGATAGAGCCGGCGCAAAAGCCGATAAGCACCCGGGTCAAACTGGCCAGGAAGTTGTCCCCCAGCACCCCGCTGGCGGCCAGGTTATAGAACTCCACCATCACCGTGGAGAAGGGGGGGAAGCTGAACTGCCCCGGGGTCAGGTTGAGTCGGGCGATTATCTCCCAGAGCGCCAGGAATATAAGGACGGGTACAATACCCCACCCCGGCTTCAGCTTTTTGAGGCTATTCCACATCTATAAACCTCAAGTCCAGTATTTCGCCGGCGTCGAAGCTTGCGGTGATATAGCCCAGCTCGAAAAGGTAGTCTATAATCTGCTGGACTATCTCAGGGTCGATGCTTAAGCTGTAGTCCAGCCTTTGCATTGAGCGCAGCAGCGCCTCGGCGCTAATCTCCAGCGTGCCGTCACCCAGCGCCTCGGGCAGTATATCGCCGCCGGCAAGCTGCAGCTGCCACCTCATAACCTCGGCGGCTTCAGCCAAGTTGTCGTTAGTCCAGTCGGTCGCCCTTTGTGATACCCTCACCAGCTTTTCCACGATTTCAGGGTGGTTATCCAATAGGTCCTGCTTGACCACCAGCACACTGCCCTGCATATCGGGCCAGATATCCTGGCTTTGAAGCAGCATCTCGAAGCCGTAGTCCTCAGCCATGGTCGCCCACTGCTCGGGGAGAAAGGCGGCGTCCAGCTGCCCCGTGC
>CAYNFV010000097.1:0-3703 GCA_964396645.1 uncultured Dehalococcoidales bacterium | reverse complement strand
CAATCACTGAAGTCTCGCCGATGACCACGCCCATGCCGTGGTCGATGAAAAAGCCCTCCCCGATGGTGGCGCCGGGGTGAATCTCAATGCCGGTGAGGAAGCGGCTGATGTGGGAAATGAATCGGGGCAGGAAGGGGATGTGCCATTTGAAGAGGGTGTGGGCTATGCGGTGGAACTGGCGGGCGTGAAAGCCGGGGTAGGCCAGCAGAATCTCCAGCGTGCTCACCGCCGCCGGGTCGTG
The DNA here is from genome assembly GCA_964396645.1 of uncultured Dehalococcoidales bacterium. Classification (GTDB taxonomy): domain Bacteria; phylum Chloroflexota; class Dehalococcoidia; order Dehalococcoidales; family BS750m-G39; genus E44-bin88. The sequence goes on along the minus strand of CAYNFV010000097.1, from coordinate 3,462 downwards.
CTCGAAGGCGGCTTTGATATCCTTGCTCAGGCTGCGGAAATATCCCATAGATTTAATCTCCTGCAATCAAGGCTACGGCGCGGGCTTCTATCCACTTTCCCTTGCCGATACAGCCCAGGCCGTTGGTGGTGCTGGCCTTGACGCTAACCTTGGCTATATCTATAGCCAGCGCCTGGCTCAGCCTTTGCCTCATCGGCTCGATATAGCCAGCCAGCTTGGGCGCCTCGGCGATAACCGTGGCATCAATATTAACGATGTGCCAGCCCTGAGCCGCCAGCTTATCACCTGTCATTTTGAGCAGGCTCAGACTTGAGATGTCCTTGTACCGGGGTTCACCCGGAGGGAAATGAGTGCCGATGTCGCCCAGGGCGGCGGCGCCGAGCAGGGCGTCAATGATGGCGTGGGTTAGGGCATCGGCGTCGCTCCAGCCGTCGAGCCCCTTACCGAAGGGTATCTCCACTCCCCCCAGAACGAGCTTTCTTTGCTTAACCAGTGGGTGGACATCGTAGCCGATGCCGATTCGCAGCTTCTTTTCCATGTATTCCTAAAACCTCTACCGAGGTGGAATAGCTACAATATAGCACAAAAATTCCCATCCCGTATAGCTATGCGGTGGGCTGGTTTACGGGGCTTGACAGCTTAAGCAGCAGTGCTTAAGATTGAGCCGACTACGGCGAAAGGGGGTGAAAACTATGAGGAAAGTGCTAGGAGTGCTGTTAGTCACCTGCCTGCTGGCAGCCACGCCCTTCATATTCACTGCTTGTGAGGAGGAAGAAGCACCGTCAGAGGGGCAATTACCCACCTGGGAGGTGGGGGATGAGTGGGTCTGGAGCTATGTGATGTACGGGGAAACCTACACCCTCACCGAGGAGATAATCGGGGAGGAGAGAGTGGAGGGCCGGGATTGCTATGTTGTGGATATGTCTTTCGAACCCGTCTTAAGCTATACCCAGGATAGCATGGTCAGCACCGTTACCGGCATGAAGTACTGGTCGGATAAAGCCACCGGTATTTATGGAGTCAAGATGGAGATGTCGGGTAGCTATGACGGAACAGACTTCATTATGACCACGATTTCCAGCTACAGCTCCTGGGAGCCTCTATTCCCGCTAGAGATTGGCAAGGAGATAGAGACGGAGAAGACCGACACCCAATATTTTGACGATACCCAAACCGGAGAGCCTACGGTGACCACTGAAAAATATAGGGTGGATAGTAAGGAGACCGTCACCGTTAGCGCCGGGACTTTTAGCTGCTGGAAGATAGTAATTGAAGATGGCGCCGGCAATATTACCCAGACTGTGTGGTGGTCAGACCAGGTCAAGAGCATGGTTAAAAGTATAGACGCAGACGGCAACACCCTGATGGAGCTTCTGTCCTACTCGGTTAGCTAGTTTCTAAGAGCTGCCGGGTTTTCCTAAAGCCTTGGCGATGAGCAGGTCTTGGGGAGTGGTTATCTTTATATTATCATAGGAGCCCATGTAGAGTTTAACCTTAAAGCCCGCCTGCTCGGCCAGTGCGGCGTCGTCGGTGGCTTCCTTCGCCTGCCGGTAGGCTTTGGTTATTATATCAGAGCGAAAGACCTGGGGCGTCTGCACCGCCCACAGCTTTTGACGGACTGGCGTCTGGCGCACGATTCTATCCTCCCCGGCGACCTTGATGGTGTCGGTGACGGGAACGGCGGCGGCGGCGGCCCCCGTCTCTTTAGCCACTTTCAATCCTTCCTTGATTAGCTCAATGGTTACCAAGGGACGGGCGCCGTCGTGAATGATTACCCAGTCGCAATCTTTAAGTTTTTGAAGCCCCGCCGCCACCGAGTCCTGACGCCTCTTGCCCCCAATGCAGACCTCAATCGGAGTCGATATTTTTTCCTCGGCTATCAGCTTGCGACAGGCATCCAGGCTTTTCTTATTGACCACCAGCACGATATTGTCGATTGAATCACAGCTGTCAAAGACGCTGAGCACGTAGGATATAACCGGCCTGCCCCCGAGCGGGGCTAAGACCTTATCGATGCCCTTCATGCGCCGACTTTCGCCGGCGGCGACAATGATTGCGGAGACTTTTATCATGGTTGTGCCTGCAAACTAACTTGGTATTGAGGTTGCCCTCCATCCACGCCAAAGATTAGCAGTGTAGGTAACTCCTTGCAGGATATATAGTAGCTTTGTGTCGGTGTAGCTTCGTTTGCAGCAAATAATAGCCATAATGTGCCATCACTAGACTCGTTCTCCCCCGTAGGGCCCTGTAAAAAAGTTACAAAGGTTCCGACAGGAGGTCGCTTTGATGCACCATGATGTAAGCTCGGTGATACACGGTCCTTCTCATTTATAGGAATCCCAACAACAAATGGCACCCATGTTCCCGCACGTGGTCTTACTTCAATTGCATGCTGTTCATTGTTTAGTTTATGTATTATAAGGTCATATGGCTTTATTTCAGGTTTAGTGATATCGGGCTGTCGTTGCTCTACCGATGCTACTATCCGCTCTTTCCAGGCAGGGTCGGTAATGCTCACAGACAGCCTTATATTAATACCTGCTGGAATAAGCTCTCTATCTACTGGCGCTGGGAAAAGGGCTATCACTGGGAATTCGCCGCCGCGCGTGTGCAGAGCACGGTCTAGGGCGTATGCAAACTCCTCTTTGCAGGCTTCGCTACCTAGACTGTTTTGAGTTGCGTAGAGAAGCCAACCATCAGATTTTGAGGGGTCTTGAATATGAGACTCAATCTGTTCCCATAGGCGCTTTCCTGCAGTAAGATTCCATCGGTCTAGCTTAACATCTAGGCCTTTCCTGATTAACTCTTGGGCTACGAAGTCAACATCGCCATCTTTATTATCGTCCCAAGCATAAGTAATCCAAATTGATTTCATTTAGTTTGCCCCTCCCGTACTCTTCCCCACCAACCCCAGCCTTATCGCCTCTTTCAGCGTGGCGGCGGTCAAAAGCTCGATGCCTTTGGGGGCTTTAATCTGGGCGCTGACTTTGGGCACCAGGCAGCGCTTAAAGCCCAGGCGGGCGGCCTCGGCTACTCTTCTTTCTAGCTGTGAGACGGCCCTCAACTCGCCACTCAAGCCCACCTCCCCCGCCGCCACCAGGGCCGGGTCGACGGCTATATCGCGGGCGCTGGAGGCAATGGCCAAGGCAATACCCAAGTCAGCCGCCGGCTCGCCTACCTTTAAGCCGCCGGTGACGTTGACGATAATGTCCTGGTTGCCCAGCTTCAGGCCCACCCGCTTGGTCAGCACCGCCGTAATCAACAGTAATCTATTAAAATCAACACCGTTGGCGGTGCGGCGGGGGAGGCCAAAAGAGGTGGGGGTGGTCAATGCCTGAATCTCAACGAGCAGGGGGCGGCTGCCCTCCAGCGTGGGCACTACCGCTGAGCCGACGGCCTCCTCCAATCTCTGGGCGAGGAAGGCCTTGGAGGGGTTGTCCACCTCCAGAAGCCCCTCCTGCT
>CAYNFV010000096.1:0-3781 GCA_964396645.1 uncultured Dehalococcoidales bacterium | reverse complement strand
CAGGAGGTGGATATCACCGGCATCACCCTGCCCATCACCAAGCATAACTACCTGGCTATGGACGCTGCCTCGCTGCCCGGAATAATGAAGGAGGCTTTTTATCTGGCGGGCACGGGCCGTCCCGGCCCGGTGCTTATAGACCTGCCCCGCGACGTCCAGCAGGAACAGGCGGAGTTCAACTACCCGAACAAGGTCAACCTGCCCCAGTACAAGCCAACCCTGCAGGGTCACCCGGCGCAGATTAAGAAGGCAGCCAAGCTCATAGGTGAGTCCCAGCGGCCCTTGATTATCGCCGGGCGGGGAATAATTATCTCCAAAGCCTACGCCGAGCTCAAGGAGCTGGTGGAGAAAGGGCAAATACCGGTGGTGACCACGCTTTTGGGCACCAGCTGTTTCCCCGAGTCCCACGCCCTGAGCTACGGTATGCTGGGCATGCACGGCATGGCTTACGCCAACATGGCCGTTGATGCCTCCGACCTTATCATCGCCATCGGCATGAGGTTCGACGACAGGGCTACGGCCGATGTACACGCCTTCGCCCCCCACGCCCAAATCATCCATATTGATATTGACCCCGCCGAGATAGGCAAGAACGTACGCGTCGACGTACCCATCGTTGGCGACGTCAAACTCGTCCTCAGCGAGTTGAACAAGATAGTTAGCAAAACCAAACATATTGACTGGGTCAGGAAGCTCGATGACTGGCGCAAGGAGCACCCGTCGCTGATAATCAGGGACGGCGAAAACCTGCTGCCCCAGTACGTCGTCCGCCAGATATACGAGGCGACCAAGGGTGATGCCATTATCGTTACCGGGGTGGGGCAGCACCAGATGTGGGCCGCTCAGTACTACTGGTACGACAAGCCCAACACCTTTATTTCGTCGGGGGGGCTGGGAACCATGGGCTTCGGCCTGCCCGCGTCTATAGGGGCTAAGGTGGGCTGTCCCGACAGCACCGTCTGGTGTATTGACGGCGACGGCAGTTTCCAGATGACGATACAGGAACTGGCCACCATCGCCCAGGAAAAGGTAGGGGTCAAGATAGCCATTCTCCGCAATGCCTATCTGGGCATGGTCAGGCAGTGGCAGGAGCTTTTCTACGGCAAGCGCTATGTGGCCACGCCGCTCTCCAGCCCCGACTTCGTCAAGATTGCCGAGGCCTACGGACTGCCCGCTCTAAGGGTGAAAACACGGGAAGAGGTAGCGCCGGCCATCGCCAAGGCGATGGCGGAGCCGGGCGCCTTTCTGATTGACTTTATCGTCGAACCGGAGGAGAACGTCTATCCGATGGTGCCGCCGGGGGCGGCTCTGGCTGAGGTCCTTGAGGAACCGAGGAAAGAGGCTAAAGCCGTCAAGGATTCGGCCAAACTCCCGGTGAGCAATATATAAAAAAGAGGTGCAGCATGGCCAAGCATATCCTGGTAGCTCTGGTGGAGGACAAGCCGGGTGTACTCAACCGTATGGCGAGCATGTTCCGACGGCGGGGCTTCAATATTGAAAGCATCGCCGTGGGACCCAGCGAGACGCCCAACCTGTCGCGCATGACCTTCGTCGTCAACGGAGCCGCCACCATGGTGGAACAGGTCAGAAAGCAGCTGGACAAGGTGGTGGAAACGGTCAAGGTCTCCGATATCACCGGTGATAATGTCATCACGCGGGAGCTGGCCTTTATTAAGGTCAAAGCCAACTCAGCCAACCGCAGCGAGATTATCCAGATTGTGGATATCTTTCGGGCCAACATCGTTGATGTCGCCCCCGATTCGGTGATTATCGAAGCCACCGGCGACGAGGACAAAATAAACTCTTTGTTCAACCTGGTGCGCGGCTTCGGCATCAAGGAAGTTGCCCGCACGGGTCAAATCGCCATGACCCGCGGCGGGGCGGGGCCGCTACCGGTGACGAAAGCACCGCCCAAGACCAAGGCTAAAGGGAAAAAGGCGACTAAATAAAAGGAGTCGGACTATGGCTAAGATATACTATGACAAAGATTGCAACCTGAAACTGCTCGATGGCAAGGTAGTCGGCATACTCGGCTACGGCAGCCAGGGGCATGCCCACGCCCAGAACCTGAGGGAAAGCGGCGTTAAGGTAATCGTGGCCGAAGCCAAGGGCAGCCCGGGCTGGAAGAGCGCCCATGAGGCGGGCTTTAGGGTGACGGCGGCCGATGATATGGCCAAAGAAGCCGATGTCATCGTTATGCTGGCGCCGGACAATCTACAAAAAGATATCTATTACGGGGCGGTGGAAAAAGGATTAGCCAAGGGCAAGATGCTTATGTTCGCCCACGGCTTTAACATCCACTACGGGCAGATTTTGCCCCCACCCGATATCGACGTGGCCATGATTGCCCCCAAGTGCCCCGGCCACATGCTCAGGCAACTTTATACCGAGGGCGCCGGCGCGCCGGCCATTGTCGCCGTCCACCAAGACGCCACCGGTAAGGCATTGGCTATCGCCCTCGCCTACGCCCAGGGCATCGGCTGCGGGCGGGCGGGGGTTATTGAGACTACTTTCGCCGAGGAGACCGAGACCGACCTCTTCGGTGAGCAAACAGTCTTATGCGGCGGCATCTCGTCATTGATAAAGGCCGGCTTCGAGACACTGGTCGAGGCGGGCTACCAGCCCGAGATTGCCTATTTCGAGGTCTGCAACGAATTGAAGCTCATCATAGATTTGATTTATCAGGGCGGCCTGAGCTATATGCGTTACTCGGTGAGCGACACCGCCGAGTACGGCGACTATACGAGGGGCCCCAGGGTTATTGATGATATGGTTAAAGAAGAGATGATGGCCATCCTGGCCGAGATTCAGGACGGCACCTTTGCTAAAGAATGGATATTAGAAAATCAGGCCGGGCGACCCGTCTATAACGCCTTAAAGCGGATGGACGAGGAGCACCCGCTGGAGCTGGTGGGCAAGCAGCTACGCGAGATGATGCCCTGGCTTCAGAAGAAATAAACGTTAGCGGCAATAAAATGTACTACGACAAGCGTTCCTTTTCGGGGAGAAAGAAACTCATCCTTACCCACCCCTCTCCTTCAACGGAGAGGGGATACGGCGCTGTGGAATTTTTCTCCCGAGGAGGAACCAATGACTGAGAAAAATAAGGTAATCATATTCGATACCACGCTGCGCGACGGTGAGCAGGCGGCGGGGGGGACGCTTAATGCCCCGGAGAAGCTGGAGATAGCCAAGCAGTTGGAGAAACTCAACGTTGATGTTATCGAGGCCGGCTTTCCCATCAGCTCCCCCGGCGACTTTGAGGCGGTCAGGCTCATCGCCAGAGAGGTGCGTAAGCCCATAATCTGCGGGCTGGCGCGCGCCAATCCCGAAGACATCGACCGCGCCTGGGAAGCCATTAAAGAGGCGGGGCACCCGCGAATTCATGTATTCCTGTCGTCGTCGGATATACACCTCGGCTATCAATTGAAGAAGAGCCGCCAGGAGGTGCTGAAAACCGCCGCCGAGATGGTGACGCGGGCCAAGAAATATACTGATGATATCGAGTTCTCGCCGATGGACGCCAGCCGCACCGAGCCTGAATACCTTTACCAGATACTGGAGGCGGTTATCGAGGTCGGCGCTACCACGGTCAACATACCCGATACCGTGGGCTACGCCATCCCCGACGAGTTCGGCAGGCTCATCGAGGGCATCATGAAGAACGTGCCCAATATTAATAAGGCTGTCGTCAGCGTCCACTGCCACAATGATTTAGGGATGGCCGTGGCTAACAGCCTGGAGGCGGTGCGGCGGGGGGCCAGGCAGGTGGAGTGCACCG
>CAYNFV010000095.1:0-3795 GCA_964396645.1 uncultured Dehalococcoidales bacterium | reverse complement strand
AGTTCCCGCTCCATACCTGGCTGCCCGACGCTATGGAGGGCCCCACCCCCGTCAGCGCCCTCATCCATGCCGCCACTATGGTCGCCGCCGGCGTCTTCCTGGTGGCCCGCACCTTCCCCCTCTTTTCCCACTCCACCGAGGCGCTGACCACGGTGGCTGTCGTCGGCGGCTTCACCGCCATCTTCGCCGCTACCATGGGACTGGTGATGAACGATATCAAGCGCGTCCTGGCCTACTCCACCATCAGCCAGCTTGGCTACATGATGCTGGGGCTGGGGGCGGGGGGCATCGCCATCGGCATCTTCCATTTGTTCAACCACGCCTTCTTCAAGGCATTGCTCTTTTTGGGCGCGGGCAGCGTCAACCACGCCACCGGCACCTTCGACATGAGGAAGATGGGCGGGCTGCGCAAAATCATGCCCTGGACCTACGCCACCTTCCTCATCGCCTCTTTAAGCATCGCTGGCATCTGGCCCCTGGCCGGCTTCTGGAGCAAGGACGAGATTCTGGCCTCGGCGCTGGAGAACCAGCCGGTATTATTCTACCTGGCCATGATAACCGTCTTCATGACCGCCTTCTATATGTTCCGCGTCGTCTTTATGACCTTCGGCGGTAAATACCGCGGCGGTGGTGAGGAAGCTCACGGTAAGCCCCACGAATCCCCGCCGGTTATGGTCATGCCCATGGTGGTGCTGGCAATTTTGGCGGTGGTCTCCGGCTTGTGGAACGTCACCGGTGATTTCGGCGCCTTTATCGGTCACGGCCAGACCCAGGGCTTCGGCGAGGGCTTCTTCGGCATCCTGACCCACTCGCTGCCCTGGATATCGTTGATACTGGCCGGCTTGGGCATACTGCTCTCCTACGCCATCTACAGCGCCAAGTGGCTTTCGGCAGAAAGAATTGGCAGGATGTTCCAGCCTTTGTATAGATTGTTCCTGAATAAATACTGGCTCGATGAGCTTTACGAGAAGGTCTTCGTGGGCGGGGTGCTGCAGCGGGGCTTCTTCGCCGTCCTCCAGTTCTTTGACGTTTACGGCGTCGACGGCGCCGTCAATGGCGTCGCCAGCGGCGCTATGGCTACAGGACGGGCGATTCGAAAAGCCCACAGCGGCCAATTGCAACTATACGGGCTGTTTATCGGCATCGGCATCGTTATCATTGTCGTCTGTTTATATATATTTGGGTGAGGGAGATTTATCTGGTAGCCTCTTTCCTCTTGGAGGGAGGGGTTGAAAAAGAATAAATAGAGGGGGCAAAAGCTCTACATAAAAATGTCATTCTGAGGGAAGTCCTGCGCAGGCAGGACGACCGAAGAATCTCAAGAGACCCTTCGCTACGCTCAGGGTGACAGTGAAGAAGCTCAGGGTGACAGTAGAAAAACAGGGATAGGGTTCAAGGAATCTATTGGGGAGAGGTAGAAAGAATGACCTTGATAAGAAAAAAGGAGCTAGGTGGACTTTAACTGGCTGACCACTATCATCTTCCTGCCGGCGCTGGGGGCGCTGCTCATCGCCTTCGTCCCCAAACTCTCGGCGCGCGGCGTAAGGTGGCTGGCGGCTGTCTTCACCTTCATCCCGCTGGCGCTGTCGCTCTATCTCTTCTCCATCTTCGACCGCTCGGCGGAGATGACCGGGGTGATGCAGTTCGAGGAAAGCGTTTCCTGGATTCCGTCCATTGGCGCCAACTACCACCTGGGCGTTGACGGCCTGAGCCTGCCCCTGATGATATTGATGGCCTTTTTGGGCTTCCTGGTGGTCTTAATCTCCTGGAAGATTGACCTCCGGCCCCGCGAGTACTTCGCCTGGCTTTTGCTCCTGGAGACGAGCATCCTGGGTGTCTTCTGCTCCCTCGACCTGCTTTTGTTCTTCCTCTTCTGGGAGATAGAGGTCATCCCCATGTACTTCTTAATCTCCATCTGGGGCACGGGACGCAAAGAATACTCGGCCATCAAGTACGTGATATATACTTTGTTCGGCTCCGCCTTTATGCTAGCCGGCATCCTCAGCCTCTATTTCACCACCGGCAGCCTGAACATGGTCGAGATAGCTCAGGGCGGTCTGGGCATGGTTCAGACGGCGATGCCGGCGACGGCCATCTTCTTCCTATTGCTGGTCGGCTTTGCCGTGAAACTGCCCGTATTCCCCCTGCACAGCTGGCTGCCCGACGCCCACACCGACGCCCCGACGGCGGTGAGCGTGGTGCTGGCCGGGGCTTTGCTGAAGATGGGCGGCTACGGCATGATTCGGGTCTGCGTTTCCATCTTCCCCGGCGTGGCCCAGGAGCATGCCCTGGGGCTGATAATACTGGCCGTGATCAGCGTCCTCTACGGGGCGGCGGTCACTTTGAGGCAGACCGACTTAAAGAGGCTGATAGCATACAGCAGCATCAGCCACATGGGCTACGTCCTGCTTGGCGTCTTCGCCCTGGGGCAGGTGAGTATGACGGGGGCGGCGCTACAGATGTTCAGCCACGGCGTCATCACCGGGCTGCTCTTTGCCATGGCCGGACTGGTGATGCATAACGCCGGCGAAAGGAACCTGAACAAGCTGGGCGGCCTGGCCCGGCAGATGCCGATTATCGTCGTCGTCTTCTCGGTGGCGGGGGTGGCTTCACTGGGGCTGCCCACCACCAGCGGCTTTGCCGCCGAGTTTATGATCTTTGTCGGCAGCTTTTCCAGTGGCGTAGTCCCCGGCATTCAGGTGGCTACCATTTTGGGCGTGCTCGGCATCGTTATTACCGCCGGCTACATCCTCTGGATGCTGCAGCGGGTCTTCTACGGCCCGCCCTTAAAGCAATTCGATAAAGCCAGGGACGCCAGCATCCTGGATAGGGTCTATATGTTCGCCTTTATCGCCGTGATTATGGGGGTCGGCATCTATCCGGCCGTCCTGACCGATATCATCAAGATGGGCATTGCGCCCGTAGTGGGGCTATTAGGTGGTTAGAGCATGTTGAATTTTGAGCTGCTTATACCGGAGCTGACACTGGCGGCGACGGCTCTCGTCGTCATCCTGCTCGACCTTGTCGTCAAGAGCAAGTGGTGGCTGGCGGCGCTCAGTATCGCCGGCATCGTCGTCTCGGCGGGCTTCGCTATAGCCATGTGGGGCGGCGACGCCCAGTCCATCTTCAACAACATGCTGGCGGTGGATAAATTTGCCATCTTCTTTAAATTACTCTTTCTGGTCATCGCCGCCCTGGTCATTTTGGCCTCGACGGACTACGTCTCCAAGCTCAAGCGCTTCCAGGGCGAATACTACGCGCTGGTGCTCATCTCGGCGCTGGGCATGATGCTCATGGCGGCCACCACCGAGCTTATCTCCATCTATATCGCTTTAGAGCTTACCAGCATATCGCTCTATATCCTGGTCGGCTTCCTCAAAGACCCCAAGTCCACTGAGGCTGCCTTGAAATACCTGCTATTGGGCGCGGTGGCTTCGGCAGTGCTGCTCTTCGGCATGGCGCTAATCTTCGGCTTTACCGGCCAGACGCAACTGGGCGAGATTGCGGCGGCTATCCAAAGTATGTCGCTTTCGGGAGTGATGGCCAGCCCCGGTCTTATCGCGGGCATGGTGCTCATCATCGCCGGCTTCGGCTTCAAGATTGCCGCCGTGCCCTTCCATATGTGGGTGCCCGATGTCTATGAAGGCGCCCCCACCCCCATCACCGCCTACCTGTCAGTGGGCAGCAAGGCGGCCGGCTTCGCCGTTATCTTAAGGGTGTTCTATTCGGCCTTCGGCCTCCCCCACTGGCTCAGCCTGGACTGGGGGCTGCTCTTCGCCATACTGGCCGCCGTCG
>CAYNFV010000094.1:0-3970 GCA_964396645.1 uncultured Dehalococcoidales bacterium | reverse complement strand
ACTTTTATTATCTCGGCTAGGATGCTGACGGCTATCTCCTCGGGGGTCTGGGCGCCTATCTCCAGCCCGATAGGGGAGTGGACGCTATCCAGTGTTTTTTGAGAAACCCCTTTAGCCAGCAGGTGGGTAAATGTCGTCTTGACCTTGGTCTGGCTGCCGATCATGCCGATATATTTGGCCGGGGTGCCTACCGCCCACTCTAGGACCAGTTCGTCGTGCTGATGGCCACGGGTAACAACGACGATATAGCTGGTCTTATCTATCTTGAGCTTGGAGAAGGCCTTGGTGAAATCACCGGCAAGCACCATCTCGGCCTCAGGAAACCTCTCGGCATTGGCGTACTCAGCCCGGTCGTCGATAATGGCAATCTTAAAGCCGAGGAGTTTACCCATTTGGGACAGCGACAGAGAGATATGGCCACCGCCGAAGATATACATAGTGGGCGTCGTCAGGATAGGCTCGATAAAGACCTCCAGGTCGCCGCCGCATATCATTCCCGCCTCACCAGCTTCTTTAGCCGTCAGGCTCATGTGCAGGTGTTTGGGTTTGCCCAGCTTTATCACCCCAACGGCTTCTTCAATGACCTGGGCTTCCAGGCCACCACCGCCAATGGTGCCGGCGATGGTGCCGTCAGGCTTAACCAGCATCTTGGCGCCTTCTTCGCGGGGCGTAGAGCCGGTAGCGGAAACTATGGTGACCAGCGCCGCCTCTTTGCCCTCTTCCTTAACTTTGACGATTTCCTGATAGATATCGGTCATTGTTCTCCTCTAAACGTTGAAGCGCATCAGTATCGCCTCTAAAACCCCGCCCGCAATCGCCCTCACCCGGGGCCTGATGGTAAAGCAGGCTTCCCTGTCCCCGGAAGGGTCGATCTCGCCCAGCTTGACCCCTTTACCCACCACCGTCCCGTTGCGGAGCAGCGCCCGCACCACGCCGCCTATCTCCGCCTTGAGGGGCTGGGCGGCTACCGAAGCTACTATATCGCCCGCCGCCACCATGTCGCCTATATCCTTATCGGTCTGGAACTGGCCATCGCTGGGGGAGTGCAGCACCCTTTCTGCGGTCAGTCCGCCGATGGTGACGGGGATTCCGGTGTTTGCTTCGGCTTCGCCGGAGAGTATTACCCGACCCAGGCGCTCGCTGTTATTGGTCTCTATTACCAGATGAACATCCTCTTTCGCCCGAAAGCCGGGCCCCAAGCCAATGACCAGTGGGGCGTGGCTAATCTTCGTCCCCAGATTTTGCTTAGCCATCAGGGCATCAACCAGTACCGTGGGTTTGAGTATATCTTTTATCATGGCATCGGGGTCGATAATGATAGGCAGCTTGTCTTGGCGCCATACCCCGGCAATCTGGCTCGATGATTCCACCAGTTTAGCCGTTATCCCCTCCACCTCCTTTTCCCCGTCATATACCGCCTCGCAGAAGGCAACCCCGCGGCTGACGGCTAACGGCTGGGAGGTCTCCGTCATACAGACGCGGAAGCGGGCGCGCGCCAGCTTGTGAGCCACCCCGCTGGCCACCTCCCCACCACCCCGGATAAGTATTACCAGATTGGCTAAATCCATTATTTATATTATACTCGCTTTTGGGCAATTTTAGAGGCTATCCCTAGCTGACGTCAAGCTCGGTTTTATAAGGCAGGGGCTTGGTGTATTATAGGGGGGCGATGATTATTAAAAACCGCCCTGAACTGGCCATCACCAAGTCAAGAGACGAGGTCTTGCAGATTATCGAAGCCGGCATTAAGCGCGTCCTGCCCCCGAACATAATGAGGATGGCCGTCAGCTATGATGCCCCCCACCACACCATTATGGTACAAGGCGATAGCTTCGCCCTCTCAGAGACGAACCGCATATTCGTTATCGGCGGCGGTAAGGCCAGCGGGCTTATGGCGCAGGCGCTGGAGGCTATTATCGGTATTGAAAACATAACCGATGGCATAGTCAACTTCAAGGGCGGACAGGTCAGGACGCAAGGGATTAAGACCGTAATCGCTGGCCACCCCACCCCCGACCAGCGCGGCGTCAGCGGCGTCAGTGAAATGCTGGCTCTCAAAGAGCGTTATTCGATAGACGAAAATGATATCGTCATCTGCCTGCTCTCGGGCGGCGGCTCGGCGCTTATGCCTTACCCCGTGGAGGGAGTGAGCTTGAGAGACAAACAAGAAATCACCGGGCTTCTTATTAGCTCAGGGGCGAAAATAGACGAAATCAACGTGGTGAGGAAGCACCTTTCGCAGGTCAAGGGCGGGCAACTGGGCGCCTTTTATGCCCCGGCAAGGGTTATCTCGTTGATACTAGCCGATGTTGTCGGCAACGACCTGGCTACCATTGCCTCTGGTCCCACCACCCCCGACCCATCCACATTTACCGATGCCTATGATATATTAAACAGGCATAATCTGCTAACCAAAACCCCAAAAAGCGTAATAGGCTTTATTGAGAAAGGGTTGAGGGGTGAAGCGCCTGAGACCCCCAAGACTCTAAAAAACTGCCATAACTATATAATCGGCGATAACGGACTGGCTCTGGAGGCAATGGCAGCCAAAGCTAGGGAGCTCGGCTTTAGTCCCTATATCATAACCAGCCAGCAAACGGGTGACACGACTGAAGTCGCCTATGCCAGAGCCAGAGAGCTGATTGAGCACAAATATGCCGGGTATGACGTACTGCTCATCGGCGGCGAGACAACCATCAATCTACCCCCCAAGGCGGGTAGAGGAGGTCGGAATCAGCACTATGCCGCCGTCTCGCTGCTGGCGATGGCAAAATATCCCAATCAATGGCTGATAGCCAGTATCGGCACCGACGGCACCGATTTTCTTCCCGATGTCGCTGGTGCTATCGTCGACCAAGGCTCTCTCGAAACGGCCCGTAATATGAAGTTAGACATAGAATCCTATATCAAAAGATGTGATAGCAACACACTGCTGAAGGGCATTGGCAACTCGCTGATAGTAACCGGGGACACGGGGACTAACGTGGGCGATATTATCGTTTACCTGGTGGGAGTTTAGCCTTAAAGTAGGCCGTGCAGGTCTCGAACCTGCGACACCCTGATTAATTTGACGACTGTAGCTTTTAGGATTATTATGCCTTTGAAGTTCTGTAGACTAAAGACCCAATACTACGAAATAAGGAGGTAATGGAATATGGCTAAAGATCTAATTAGCGCATTAGCTGATTTGAAGGAAAAAGAGGTTTTAGCAATAGCCCAGGAGAGGCTGGACAGCGGTGAGGATCCCTTGAAGATTCTGGGCGATGCCCGAAAGGCAGTAGCGATTGTTGGTCAACGTTATCAGAACAGTGAATATTTCATTCCAGAGCTGGTATATTCTGGTGAGATACTGAAGGCGATTGTGGAAATGGTTAAGCCGAAATTAACCAAGGATGCTGAGGTTGAGCGCCTAGGCAGGGTTATCATAGGAACTGTAGCCGGTGACATACATGACATAGGTAAGGATATCGTGACCTTTATGTTGGACATCAACGGCTTTGAGGTCTACGACCTTGGTGTGGATGTCCCGGCAAAGGAATTTGTTGACAAGATAAAGGAAGTGAAAGCGGAGGTAGTTGGTCTAAGCGGCTTCCTAACGGTGAGTTTTGATTCCATGAAGGGGACTATACAGTCCATAAAAGATGAGAACCTACGGGACAAGGTAAAGATTATGATTGGCGGGGGGACCCTTGATGAAAAGGTGCGCGAATATGTAGGTGCTGACGCTTTTGGACGCTTCGCCGGTGACGCTGTATCACTGGCCAAAGAATGGATAGGAGGTAAATGAAAATGGGGAAAGCGCCTGAAGAGCTATATGAGGAGAGGAAAAGGAGAATCGACGAGGCCATTCGACTAAGAAAGCCCGATAGAGTTCCAATTTCGCCCGGGGAGAGTGGATGGTGTTTGAAATATGCCGGAGTAAGCTGGAAGGAAGGCTTATATAATCCCGAAAAAGGGTTGGAAGCGCATA
>CAYNFV010000093.1:0-4143 GCA_964396645.1 uncultured Dehalococcoidales bacterium | reverse complement strand
GCATGAGCGCCGACTTCGAGCGGGAGTTCGACATGGCCATGATGACCAAGAAGCTCTATCCCGAGCTTGAGTTCGTCTGCCTGATGTCGCGGGTGGAGTACCAGTTCTTAAGCTCCAGCCTGCTCAAGGAAGCCGCCAGCCTGGGCGGCGATATCCACGACCTCGTCCCGGCCGATGTGGTCGAGGCGCTCCGGGAGAAGTTTAAGGGGAAGCTCTAGCACTCACTGAAAGAAAGAGCGCACGGTGTCGAACTCGGCTGGTAGCAGCCCCAGCACGACGGGGAAGTGCTCCAGCATTATCGAGGCCAGGACCGAGTCAGTGATGGCTGCCCCGGCGCCGACGAACTTGACCCACATCGCCAGAACCGAGCCGCAGAGCAGCGCGCCCCCAGCCAGCCCGAAGACGGCGCCGCCGATGCGGTCTATCCAGCCCAGCTTAAGCAGCGAGAAAGCCCAGCGCAAGACCATGGCCAGCGCCAGGGCGATGAGTATCACCCCCACCAATATAATGGCGAAGGCGACTATCTGGGCGATGTTTTCCTCGGGGATGAAGCCGAGGTGCTGGGAGAAGGGGAGGTAGTAGCGCCCGGCCAGTATTATACCCACGATGATGCCCGCCAGGGAGAGGGCGGAGGCGATAAGGCCGATAAGCAGCCCGCCGAAGGCGGCTAGGGCGATGACGACCACGATGACTATATCCAGCCAGCTCATAAGCTATTTGCCCAGTTCCTTAGCCCGCTCGTAGGCGGCTTTAACCGCCTTTTTGACCAGCTCGTTGAAGTCCCCCTTTTCGAACTGAGCCAGTGCGGCGGCGGTGGTGCCGCCGGGGGAGGTCACCTTTTTACGTAATTCGGCGGGGGCTCCACCCGAAGTCTGGATAAATTTTGCCGCGCCGAGCATGGTCTGCACGACAATCTCTTGAGCCGTATCGGGAGGAAGGCCGATTTCGACAGCGGCTTTGACCAGCGCCTCGACCATTAAGAAGAAATAGGCGGGGCCGCTGCCGCTAATTGCGGTAGCCATATCGAGATAATTTTCGTCTTCAACGTAAAGCTCTTTGCCCATGGCGCCTAAAATAGCTTTGACCGATTGTTTTTGCTCTTTGGTTACATTAGGGGTCGCCGTCCAGAGGCTCATCCCCTCCCCCACCCGGGCGGGGGTGTTGGGCATAGCGCGGACGACGGCGCTGTGAGCTAATCCCTGAGATATGGTATTTATTTTAGCGCCGGCGATGATGGATAAAACAAGCTGGCTGGATACAATCTTACCCTTGAGCTCGTCCATTATTTCGGTGAGGTTCTGGGGCTTGACCGCCAGGATTACTATATCCTTACCCGAGACGGCTTCGACATTATCGGGAGTTACCATTACGGCGTATTGCTTCTTGAGGTAATCGAGGCGGGATGAGCTGATATCGCTGACGGAGATAGACTCCGGCTTAGCTAAAGCTTTGGTCAAAACCGCCGCCAGCATGGCCTCACCCATATTCCCCCCGCCGACAAGGGCTATTTTCATGATTTTAGAACCCTATCCCCTTTATTCACCCTAAAAAATCTTCGATTTTCCAGGGAACCCGATTTATCCCCTTCCCCTTAGCAAGGGGAAGGGGAAGATTTTTCTCTAAAGAGGGGCTTCGCCCCTCTTAAACTCCCCTTACCTGACGACAACGTTGACCAAGCGGCCAGGCACGTATATCGTCTTAACAATCTTTTTGCCCTCTATGTGATTCTTGACCTTCTGGCTGGCTAGAGCCTTTTCTTTAGCTTCGTCCTCGGTGATGGAGACGGGCACCATAATACGGTCCCTCAATTTGCCGTTGACCTGGACCACCAGCGTGATTTCTTCCTCTTTGGCTAAAGCCTCGTCCCATTTGGGCCAAGCCTGGTTATGGATGCTGTATTCGTGCCCGGTCCGCTGCCATAACTCCTCGGCGAGGTGGGGGGCGGTGGGGGCCAGGAGCAGGAGCAGGGTATCAATCGCCTCATTCCAGGCGGCTTGGCTGATTATGCCCTCGTCTTTAGTCTTGGCCAGGTAGTTGGTGTACTCCATAAGCGCCGCAATCATGGTGTTGAGGCGGAGCTTCTCCAGGTCCCGGGTCACCTTTCTAATGGTCTGGTGGGTGAGGCGGGAAAGTGCCCTTTCTTCATCGGTAGGCCTGGCTTTGGCACTTTGTTTATAACCGCCGGTGACCAGCTTCCAGAGACGGCTGAGCCAGCGGCTGACGCCGCTGATGCCGCTGTCGTTCCACTCGCCGCCTTGCTCCCAGGGGGCGACAAACATAAGGTAGGCGCGCACGGCATCGGCACCAAGCTCGGAGACATACTCGTCGGGGGTAATGACGTTGCCCCGGGACTTGCTCATCTTCTGCTTTTCGGCAACGATGACCCCCTGATTAAACAAGCGGGTGAAGGGCTCGCCGAAGTCGATAAGCTTCATATCCCGCAGCGCCTTGACAAAGAAGCGGGCGTAGAAAAGGTGCATCACGGCGTGCTCGGCGCCGCCGGTATAGAGGTCGACGGGCAGCCAGTATTTTACTTTTTCAGCGTCGAAGGCGGCCTTTTCGCAGTGGGGGCTGGCGTAGCGCAGGAAATACCACGAGGAGCACATAAAGGTATCCATGGTGTCGGTCTCGCGCTTGGCCGCCGCCCCGCACTTGGGGCAGGTGGTGTTGACGAACTTCTCGTTATACTTGAGGGGCGATTCGCCCGTCGGCTTGAACTCGGCGTCCTCGGGAAGAAGCACGGGCAAGTCTTTTTCGGGGACGGGGACGACGCCGCACTTCTGGCAGTAAATCATGGGGATAGGCGCGCCCCAGTAGCGCTGGCGGGAGATGAGCCAGTCGCGGAGGCGGTAGCTCACGGCGCGCTGGCCCCACCCCTTTGCCTCCATAAAATCGGTGATGGCCTCGATGCCCTTTTGGCTGGGCTGGCCGTCGAACTGCCCCGAATTGACGATAGTGCCGGCTTCGACATAGGCTTCTTCCAGGTCCTTACCGTCCCAGTCGGGGGGCGCCACCACCACCCTGATGGGCAGGTCGTACTTTTTGGCGAAGGCGAAGTCGCGCTCGTCGTGGGCGGGCACACCCATTACCGCCCCCGTGCCGTAGCCCAGGAGCACGTAGTCGGCAATCCAGATGGGCACTTTTTCGCCGTTGAGGCGGTTGGTGCAGTAAGCGCCGATGAAGACGCCGTCCTTTTCCCTCTCGGTGGAGAGCCTTTCAATCTCGGTCTGGCGGCGGGTCTTGGCGATATATTCCTCGACCTCGGCCTTCTTATCGGGCGAGGTCAGCTTGGCCACCAGCGGGTGCTCGGGGGCTAAGACCATGAAGGTGACGCCGAAGGTGGTGTCGGGGCGGGTGGTGAAGACCCGAATCTCTTTTTCCTTTACCTCAGGGTGGTCTAAAGCAAAGGATATCTCGGTTCCGCTGCTCTTGCCCACCCAGTTGCGCTGCATTATCTTAATTCTTTCCGGCCAGTCGATGCCCTCGAACTCCAGAAGCTCGTCGGCGTATTTGGTGATGCGGAAGAACCACTGCTCCAGGTCTCTTTTGATGACGGCCGCCCCGCAGCGCTCGCAGAATCCGTCCAGCACCTGCTCGTTAGCCAGCACCGTCTGGCACTGGGGGCACCAGTTGACCTGGGCCTTACCCCGGTAGGCCAGCCCGTGCTCGTATAGCTTGAGGAAGAACCACTGCGTCCACTTATAGTAGTCGGGCAGGCAGGTATTGACCTCGCGGCTCCAGTCGTAGATGGAGCCCATGCTCTTGAGCTGGCGGCGCATGTTCTCCACGTTCTGCATCGTCCAGACGAAGGGGTGGATGCCGCGCTTGATGGCGGCGTTCTCGGCGGGCAAACCGAAGGCGTCGAAGCCCATGGGGTGGAGCACGTTGTAGCCCTGCATGCGCTTAAAGCGGGCGTTGACATCGGAGGGCGCCATGGCGTACCAGTGGCCGATGTGCAGGTCGCCCGAGGTGTAGGGGAACATGGTCAGGGCGTACCACTTGGGGCGGGGGGAGTCCTCGCTGACCTCGTAGAGCTTATCGTCCGCCCAGCGCTGCTGCCACTTCTTTTCGATTTCCCTGGGTTTATACGTCATTTTACTGGGGCTAATTGTAGCAAGATTATGAGAGGGGCGCAATGTTGGG
>CAYNFV010000092.1:0-4255 GCA_964396645.1 uncultured Dehalococcoidales bacterium | reverse complement strand
AGGACATATACTTCCACTAAGAACAAGAGGAATGACACCCAGCGCTTAGAGCTTAAGAAGTATTGCCCCCGCTGCCGCCACCATACCCTGCACAGGGAGACAAAATAGTGTGGCCGCGTAGAGATTTTTGAGGCTGTTTGATGACTCAACGCACTACTAAACGTCCCCGGTTTAGATTTATCAGAGATATTATCGCCGAGCTGAGGAAGGTAGTCTGGCTCTCCAAGCGAGAGGCGGCTTACTTGACCTTCCTGGTGCTGTTGGTTACCGTTGCCGTGGGCATACTGCTGGGCGCCTTTGACTGGGGTTTTACTAAAATCGTGGATAAGTTCTTTCTGGGCGGATAGGGGCTCGGCTCTTTTCCAATTTTAGTTTGTTTTAATGGGGGATTATTGGTGGCTGAGAAGCAAAATAAGGTGGCGGAAAGTCAAAAAGGGTGGTTTGTGATTCATACCTATTCCGGATATGAAGAACGGGTTAAGAAGAATCTTGAGCAGCGCATCAAGTTTATGGACAGCTCTGAAGAGATTGGCGATATCATCATACCCACCGAGGTGGAGATAGAGGTCAAGAACGGACAGCGGCGTAACGTGGATAAGAAGATATTGCCCGGTTACATCCTGGTCCAGATGAAGATGAGCGACCAGAGCTGGAACATCGTGCGTAACACGCCCGGGGTCACCGGTTTTGTCGGCAGCGGCACCAAGCCGACGCCACTGCTCGAGGACGAGGTCAACCAGATCTTAAAGCAGATGGCTGCCGAAGCCCCCAAGGTCAAGGTCGGCTTCCGCAAGGGGCAGAGCGTAAGGGTGACCAGCGGGCCTTTTATCGATTTTGTCGGTGTGGTCGATGAGATTAGCACTGATAAGGGCAAGGTCAAGGTGCTCCTCTCCCTTTTCGGGCGGGAGACGCCGGTTGAGCTTGACTTCTTACAGGTGGAGAAGCTCTAGGAGATAAAGTGGCCAAGAAGGTTAAAGCCGTAATTAAGCTGCAGATTCCCGCGGGCAAGGCAAACCCGGCACCGCCGGTGGGTCCGGCCCTGGGACAGCACGGACTTAATATTATGGCCTTTTGTAAGGAGTATAACGAGCGCACCGCCAATCAGGCGGGCTCTATCATTCCGGTGGAGATAACCGTCTTCGAAGACCGCTCCTTCACCTTTGTCACCAAGACGCCGCCGGCTACCGATTTGCTCAAGAAAGCACTGGGGCTGGAAAAAGCCTCTGGAGAGGCTGGCCACGAGAGTGCGGGCAAGATAACCCGAGCCCAGCTTCGCGAGATAGCCGAGCTTAAGGCTAAAGATTTAAACGCGACCACTATTGAGGGGGCGGAGCGCATCATCGAAGGTACCGCCCGCAGTATGGGTATCGAGGTGGAAGAGTGACCAAGCACGGCAAGAAATACACCGAGGCGCTGAAAACGGTAGATAAGAACAAGGCCTATTCCCCGGAAGAGGCTGTAGCTATCGCCAAGAAGGCGGCTTTTAGTAAATTCGACGAGACGGTTGAGCTTCATCTCCGCATGGGGGTTGACCCGCGCGATGCCACCCAGCAGGTGCGCGGCGTGGCTCTGTTGCCCCATGGTCTGGGCAAGAAGGTGCGCGTGCTGGTTTTTGCCCAGGGTGAAGCCGCCCGAGCCGCCGAAGCCGCTGGCGCCGATGCTGTTGGCGGCGACGATATGGTCAAAAAGATTGAGGATGGCTGGCTGGAGTTCGATACCGCTATCGCCACCCCCGATGTGATGGGCAAGGTGGGCAAGCTGGGCAAGATTCTGGGGAGGAAGGGGCTGATGCCTAACCCCAAGTCGGGGACGGTGGTGGCCGCCGACGACATCCCCCGAGCCATCGAGGAAGCCCGCAAGGGACGGGTGGAGTTTAAGCTCGACCGCCAGGCTATTATTCATGTTATCCTGGGCAAGGTCAGCTTCGAGGAAGAAAAGCTGCTGGCTAACCTGACGGCAGTCATCGAGGCGGTGATGAAGGCCAAACCCAGCGGGGCCAAGGGACAGTATGTTAAGACGGCTTCTTTGACCACTACCATGGGGCCGGGGATAAGGCTTGACCTTAGACCAGCCCTGTCTTTGACTTCCAGTTAGTAGTTAATAATACAGAGCGAAGGGGGATATCTGATGGCGGACGTTGCTATTGTCGGTGCCGGCCAGACTGCTTTCAGCCGTAACTGCGGTGTGTCAATCCGTGAGCTGGCTTTTGATGCTTTTAAGGAGTCGCTGGAGGGGGTGGATATCACCACCGCTGATATTGACGCCTCCATTATCTGCTCTGCACCGGAGTACGATAAGCAGCGCTCACCGGCCGGCCTGATATCGGAGTACCTGGAGCTGACCCCCAAGCCGAGCTTCTACGTGGAGACGGTCTGTTCCTCCAGCAGCACAGGGCTTCGCATCGCCTGGTCGCTGGTTAAGGCGGGGCTGCATAAAGTTATAGCCGTAATCGGTTTTCAGAAGATGTCCGAGCTTTCCTCCCGTGAGGCTGCCGAAAGGATGGGGCGGGGGGCGGATATCATCTGGGAATCGCCCTTCGGACTGACCATGCCCGCTGGTTACGCCATGTACGCCCGAGCCCATATGTACAAGTACGGCACCACCGAGGAGCATCTGGCCAAGGTGCGGGTCAAGAATTCTCACTACGGGGCGACCAACCCCAAGGCTACCTACCGCAAGGAGCTGAGCTTAGAGGACATCATGAGTTCGGACATGATAACCAGCCCGCTTAAAAAGTTCGATTGCTGTGCCAACGCCGACGGCGCTTCCTGCGTTATCGTCGCCCGGGGCGACGTGGCTAAGGGCATAACCAAAAAGCCTATCTGGATTATAGGGTTGGGGGCGGCTACCGATACCATGACCATGGCCGGACGGAAAGAGCTCACCGGCCTGCAGTGCGCCCAAGAAGCCGCCAAGCAGGCCTACAAGATGGCCGGCGTCAAGCCGCAGGATATCGACGTCGCCGAGGTGCACGATTGCTTTACCATCTCCGAGATTCTAGCCTACGAAGACCTGGGCTTCGCCAAGCCCGGGGAGGGAGTGGTCTTGCTTGAAGATAAAGCGACCTACGCCGAGGGCAGGATACCGGTCAATGTTGACGGTGGCTTGCTCTCCAAAGGGCATCCCATAGGCGCCACCGGCGGCTCCCAGCTCAGAACAATTGTTCGACAACTGAGGGGCGAGGCTACCGAGGCCCAGGTGAAGGGAGCCGAAATAGGGCTGGTGCATAATATCGGTGGCATCGGGCAATACGGTAATGTAACCATCTTGAGGAGGTAGGAATGGGCTTTGAGAATTTCGGCACGGTCAGTTTTACCACGGAAGCCAGGGCGGCTGATTTTATCAGCTACCTGGAACAGGGTAAGGTGATGGCTACCCGCTGCCCCAGGTGCGGGGTGAGCTTTTTCCCACCCAAGGCCGATTGCCCCAGCTGCCTTTCGGGCGAGGTGGAGTGGTTTGAGGTTAAGGGCAAGGGTAAGCTGGCTAGCTATACCATAGTCAATTACGGGCCGTCGGGCTTTGAGGACGACGCTCCCTACATCCTGGCGCTGGGCGAGTTCGAGGGGGGCTTACAGATTATGGCCCGCTTGAGCAAGGATATTGCGCCCGAAGATATTAAGTCAGGCATGAGCCTGGAGGTCGTCCCCTTGAAGCGGCCCGACGGCAGAATTAGCTACGAATTCAAAAAGGGCTAAACAAGTTAAGGAGGTAAAAATGGCGGATAGAAAGGTTTGTATCATCGGCGGTGGCATGAGTCAGTGGGGGGTGAGGGAGGCAAGCATACTAGATATGGCTCAGGAAGCAGCCAAAGAGTGTTTTGATGAGGTTCCGGCGCTTAAGAAGGAGGACATAGACGGTCTTCTATTTGCCTCCTCATATTGTGGACGGAGTGCCTTTCAGGTCAATATAGCTCCGGTAATAGCCGAGCGCATAGGTATTAAACCAACCAGTATGTGCACCAGGGTGGATACCTTGTGTGCCGGCGGTAGCTCGGGCATTATCCTAGCCACGGGGCTGATAAGTACCGGACTGGCTGATGTTATGATGGTAGCCGGTGGTGAAAAGCTATATACGCCTCAGAGGTGGGAGACCTATTACAGCGAGCTGGCTTCCATAGACCATGATTGGGATGGAGCCCAGGGAATGGGACTGCCACCCCCCTTCTTTAGTATGACGGCTCAGGAGCATATGAAACACTATGGAACCACCAAGGAACAACTGGCAGCCGTCTCGGTCAAGAACCGCAGAAACGGCT
>CAYNFV010000091.1:0-4267 GCA_964396645.1 uncultured Dehalococcoidales bacterium | reverse complement strand
AGGGTATGTCCCAGCATTATGTTGGCACCGACAATGTCAGGAATCACGCCAACCTGGCCCTTCTCTGCGGGCATGCTGGTAAGCCGGGGAGCGGGATAAACTCAATGAGAGGGCAGATAAACGGGGAGGGCAGCGGAGACATGGGCTGCCTGTGTGTTTTCTACCCAGGATTTAAGCGCGTTGGTGAGGATTCGGCCAAGACCTTTGAAGAGGCGTGGGGAGTGAAAAATTTGCCCACCAAGCCCGGGATTACCTATATAGACATGCTTTATAAATGCCCTTACCTCTATGTGGTGGGGGGAGACCCGGCGATGGTCATTCCCGATAGTAATAATGTTAAAAAGGCTTTAGAGCAGGCTGCTTTGCTGGTGGTTCAGGATATATTCCCCACTGAGATAAGCAAGCTGGCCCATGTGGTGCTGCCAGCAGCTACCTGGGTGGAGAGGGAGGCTACCCATACCTGGATAGACAGGCGAGTACAGAAGATAGAAAAGTTGATTGAACCTCCCGGTGAGGCTAGGCCTGACTGGCAGATTGTATGTCAGCTGGCTGAAAAGATGGGCTATAAGGATAAGTTTAACTTCTCCTCATCAGGCGAGGTGTTTGAAGAGATAAGAAGCTGTGTGCCTCAGTATAAAGGGATAAACTATGAACGGTTGAGCAAAACAGTAGGAGGTATTCACTGGCCTTGCCCCTCAGAAGACCACCCGGGTACGCCCACCATGTTTTTGGAGAAATTCAATACCCCTGATGGCCTGGGGCACTTTCAGGCAGTGGAGTATAAACCCCCGGCAGAAGTGCCAGATGAAGAGTATCCCTTCTTTCTAACTACTGGAAGGAGTTTATTCCATTATCATACCGGGTCAATGACGCGCCGGACGCCGAAACTGGTTGACGAAGTTCCTAGTGCCTTTGTTGAGGTAAACCCTAAAGATGCCAGCAAGGCAGGGGTCAGGGACAAGGACATGGTCACCCTGACGACAAGGCGGGGTAGTATAGAAGCTGAAGCCAGGGTTACCGATGAAGTGCCATCGGGGCTATTGTTTGTCCCCTTTCACTTCGCTAATTCCTGTGCTAATGTGTTGACAATCCCAGCCTTAGACCCCAGCGCCAAGTGCGCCGAGACCAAGGTATGCGCCGTTAAGATGGAGGTGAAGGCATGAAAGGAGACATGTATATCGCCCGTTCCGCAGATAAGGAGATAGGAGAAAAGGCTGAGTGCGGCGGCGCGGTGACCTCTCTACTCAAGTTCGCCCTGGAGGGCAAGAAGGTAGACGCGGTGTTGGCGGTAAAGGCCAGAGAGGGCAACCGCTACGACGGCACACCCGTGGTCATCACCGACCCCAAGGAGCTGATAGATACCGCGGGGTCGTTGCACTGTGCCTCGCCCAACATCGCCCGCTTCGTCAAGGAATATCTGGACGGCGCCGCCAATATGAAGCTCGCCGTTGTTGCCAAGCCCTGTGACGCCAAGGCCATCATTGAGCTGGTCAAGAGAAACCAGATTAAGCTGGACAACCTGATTCTAATCGGGCTTAACTGCACCGGCACCCTCCCCCCGGCCAGAGCCAAGGCCCTCTTCAAGGAGGAGTTTGAGGTCGACCCCGCCGATGTTGTCGGCGAGGATATCGAAGACAACGAGTTGATAATAAGGCTCAAGGACGGCAGCGAGAAGAAGAAAAGCCTGGCCGAACTGGAGGAGAAGGGGAAGGGGCGGCGCGAGAACTGCCGCCGCTGTGAGACCAACATCCCGGTTATGGCTGACATAGCCTGCGGCAAGTGGGGAACTGGGGACAAGAATTCGACCTTTATCGAGGTCTGCTCCGATAAAGGCTCTGACTTTATTGATATGGCAGTTGAAGCTGGTTATATTTTGGTAGAACAACCGACCGCCGACGCCGTAGAGACCAGAAAGAAAAAAGACCAGGCGGCCATAGAGCTGGCGCAGAAGTGGCAGGAGAAGGACTTCGCTACCCTGGAAGAGATGAGCAATGAGGAAAGGTTCAGCTTCTGGTCAGAGCAGTTCGGCCACTGCGTTAAGTGCTACGGGTGTCGGGATGCCTGCCCCATCTGTTACTGCCAGGAATGCATTCTGGAGGCGGACCGTGGCTTTGTCACCCCAGGAGAAGTCCCGCCCAATATGCTCTTCCCCATGATGAGGATTACCCACGTCATGGATTCCTGCGTCAACTGCGGGCAGTGCCAGGATGCCTGCCCTATGGATATCCCCATTTCCCGCTTAATATTCCTGCTCAGTAAGAAAATCGGCGACATCTTCAAGTACGAGCCGGGCATGGATGTCACCAAGATGCCACCCTTAA
Source organism: uncultured Dehalococcoidales bacterium (assembly GCA_964396645.1). GTDB lineage: Bacteria > Chloroflexota > Dehalococcoidia > Dehalococcoidales > BS750m-G39 > E44-bin88. The sequence continues at coordinate 1,946 of CAYNFV010000091.1, read as the reverse complement.
GAACGGTTACCGACCAGGAATTGAGCATCGAAGGCGTTGAGGTCAGCTTTTAGGGCTGTACTTGCTCCTTACAGGAGGCTGAGTTGACTAAGTCGTCCCTTCATCTGGCTTAGGGGTACATCAAACCTGTCGGCCATCGCCCGGATGTCCTTCACCCTTGGCCAGTATTACTCGACCCACTCTTCAGGCATAAGGAAAAAGTGCCGTGTGGACTCCGACGGGTAAATGCCTTGACATTCGCTGGCGATGGTCATAGACTTTAGAGACGAATTTGACACAAGAGGGTAATTCCCTATGAAATGCCCGAACTGTGGTCATGCGAACCGTGAAGGGGCGGAGTTCTGCGGAACATGTGGCCAGCCGCTCCGGTCAGAACTTGTTTGCCCAGATTGTGGCCACACCAATCCCCCGGGCAACAGCTTCTGCGACAAGTGCGGCCAGGCTCTTGTCAAGGAAGTACCCCCACCCGCAAAGCCAACTGCCCCCCAGCCGACCTCCTTTGCCGAAGGCCGCTACCAGGTTAAAAAACTCCTCGGCGAGGGCGGCAAGAAGAAGGTCTACCTCGCCCGTGATACGGTCCTGGACCGGGATGTCGCCTTCGCCCTGATAAAGACTGAGAAGCTAGATGATAAGTCCCGGACGCGCATCAAGCGCGAGGCCCAGGCAATGGGGCGACTTGGCGACCACCCCAATATCGTCACCATACACGATATGGGGGAGCACGAAGGACAGCCCTACATTGTTCTCCCCGTCATGGCCGGCGGTGATGTCGAGAAGCTAATTGAGGAGGCGCCCGAGCACCGGCTGCCTCTTGAGCAGGTTATCGGCATCGGTAAGTGTATCTGCCAGGGTCTGGAGTTCGCCCACTCTAAAGGAATCATCCATCGCGACCTGAAGCCGGGCAATGTCTGGCTTGCTGCTGACGGCACAGCCAAGATAGGCGACTTCGGCCTGGCCGTAGCCGTAGACCTTTCCAGACTAACGCAATCAGGCATGATGGTTGGTACGGTGGCCTACATGCCGCCGGAGCAGGCAATGGGCGGCAAGGTGACCAACAAGGCCGACCTTTACTCCCTGGGGACTATGCTCTACGAGATGGTAACCGGTCGGCCGCCTTTCGTGGGCGATGATTCGGTGGCTATCATCGGGCAACATATCAATACTCCCCCCGTATCACCCACCTGGCATCGGGCCAACCTGCCACCAGCGCTCGAGACGCTCATACTGCAGTTGATAGAGAAAGACCCCCAGCAGCGCCCGGCATCTGCCCGTGACGTCTACCAGGCTCTGGAATCGATTGAGGCGGGCAAGGTCAGCCAGGAACCCACAAAGGAAGCACCAACGCTGACGGAAAGCCCCCTTTACCGAAGGGTATTCGTGGGCAGGGAGCAAGAGCTAAAACAGCTCAAGGCTGCCTTCGACGGCGCCCTATCGGGTCAGGGGGCGCTGATGATGGTGGTGGGAGAGCCGGGTATCGGCAAGACAGCCTTGAGTGAGCAACTAGCGACCTACGTAACCCTGCGCGGCGGCAGGACGCTGGTCGGTCACTGCTACGAGGAAGGCTCCCTATCGTTGCCATATCTAGCCTTCGTCGAAGCACTGCGCTCCTATGTTCTCAGCCGTGAGGTTAAAGAGCTGCGGGAAGAACTGGGCACGGGTGCCGCTGATGTGGCCCGCATCGTCTCCGAGATAAGGGAGCGACTGAAGGTAAAGCCAAGGCCACCAGATGACCCTGAGGAAGCGCGCTACCGGCTCATGCAGGCGGTCACCAGCTTCCTATCTAATGCTGCCACCGTCCAGCCCCTGATGGTTGTCCTGGAGGACCTGCACGATGCCGACAAGGGCACACTGGATATGCTTATGCACGTCTCCCGCCAGCTGGCCGGGACGAGACTTTTAATTATCGGGACATACCGTGACGTGGAGGTGGACCGCAGCCATCCGCT
>CAYNFV010000090.1:0-4378 GCA_964396645.1 uncultured Dehalococcoidales bacterium | reverse complement strand
CCCCGGGTGCCGCAGGGCTACCTGGTTGGAGCTGGCTGGTGCGGGCAAGCTGTTGGGCGGGGTCGAGGGCGGGTGCACGGCCTCATTGGTTTGATGGATAGGAGCCCGAATCCGCTTTTGGCCGAGGCCAGGAGATTGCTGCGCCAGTCAGACCTTAAGGCGAGAAAGGGGCTGGGGCAACATTTCCTCATTGACCAAGATGTGCTTTCGCTTATCGTTTCCGCCGCTGAGCTTAAGCCCGACGATGTCGTGCTGGAGGTGGGGCCGGGGCTGGGTGTGCTTACCAAGGAACTGGCTGGGAAAGCGGGCAGGGTCATCGCCATCGAGCTGGACGACAACCTGGCGGCTCTATTAAAGAAGACGCTGGCTTCTTTTAATAACGTCACCATTATCAACGGCGATGTGCTCAAAATCGAGCCGTCGTCTTTATTAAATGGGCGAAATTATAAGGTGGTGGCCAACCTGCCTTACTATATCACCTCGCCCGTCCTGCGCCATTTTCTTGAAGCCGAAGCTAAACCGAAGACGATGGTGGTCATGGTGCAGCGAGAGGTCGCTCGCGCCATCGCCGCCAGTCCCGGCGACATGAGCCTGCTCAGCGTCAGCGTCCAGTTCTACGCTAGACCGGAGATAATAAGCACCGTCCCCCCTGAGTCTTTTTACCCGGCACCCGAGGTCAGCTCGGCGATAGTGAGAATCAATGTCTATCCAAAACCGAAGGTCGAAGTTGACGAAAAGGGCTTTTTCGAAACCGTGCGGGCGGGCTTCTCCGCCCCGCGCAAGCAGCTGGCCAACTCGCTGGCTAAAGGCCTGGGGTGGGAAAAGGCTGAGGTGTTGCCTTTTCTGCAAAAGGCCAGGATAGACCCGTCAAGGCGGGCGGAGACGCTGACCATAGAGGAGTGGGCTGAGCTGCAGCGGGTATTGGGGGAGAAACATGCTGACGGTTAAGGCGCCGGCCAAGATTAACCTGACGCTCGAAGTCCTGGGCGAAAGGCCCGACGGCTTTCACAACATACGCAGCGTTATTCAGACTATAGACCTCGGCGACAGCCTCGGTTTCAGCTTAAGCGATGAAATCGAGGTCACTAGCCTTAACCCCGACTTCGACCCCGAAAAGAGCCTGGTAGCTAGAGCCGCCGCCCGTCTGCAGCAGGTCAAGGGGTGCTCTGAAGGTGCCAGGATAGAGGTCGAGAAGAATATACCCTTTGCCTCGGGGCTGGGGGGGGACAGCAGCGACGCCGCCGCCGTCCTGCTGGGTCTTAACCAGCTCTGGCCGCCGGAGCTAAAGCCGGTCCAGTTAGTCGACCTGGCGACGAGGCTAGGTTCCGACATACCATTTTTCCTCTACGGGGGCACGGCGCTGGCGGAGGGGAGGGGGGAGAAGGTGGCCCCCCTGCCCTCGCTATCCCAGAGCTGGGTCGTTCTACTTGTCCCGCCGCTGCCCGGGGTGGCGGGAAAAACAAAGCAGCTCTATAGTAAGCTCAAACCCAGCCACTACACTAACGGGGAGATTACGGACGCCATGGTGGTGGGGTTGACGAGGGGGGAGGTAAGCCCGTCAATGCTCTTCAACACCTTCGAGAACGTCGCTTATAGATTCTTCCCCAAATTAAAGGTCTATAAAGAGCATTTTCTAAAGCTGGGTGCGGAGAACGTCCACCTGGCCGGCTCAGGGCCGACCTTGTTCAGTATGCTTGAGGACAGGTCTCAGGCCGAGGAATTATACACCAGGTGTAGGGATCAGAAGATGCACTGCTACCTGGCGGCTACGCTTTCCTCGCTGGATGGGTTATAATCATAGCTAAATCAATATTTAAGGAGTTGATATGGCGGGACAGATAGTTCTGGCGATGGTTATCGCTTACCTGCTCGGCTCCATCCCCTTCGCCTACCTCATCGGGCGACTGGTGAAGGGGGTGGACATCAGGAAGGTGGGAGGGGGGAACGTGGGGACGGTCAACACCATGCGGGAGATAGGCACCCTGCCCGGCCTGGGCGTGTTCTTTGCCGACATGGCCAAGGGGGCGCTGGCCGTGCTCATCGCCCAGTGGCTGGGGCTGCACCTTTACTGGGCCTTCGCCGTGGGGCTGGTGGCGGTGGCGGGGCACAACTGGCCAGTCTGGCTGAAGTTCCGGGGAGGGCAGGGGCTGGCCACAACCATGGGCGTGCTGGCGGTCTTTTCCCCCATCCCCTTTGCCATCTGTTTCGGCGTCATGCTGGTGGCAGTCATCTTTACCAGCAACATCAGGCTGGGGGCGATTTTCGGCTTCATCTTTCTGCCCCCGCTCATCTGGGCTTTCGGGGGGGAGCTGAGCGTTATTCTCTATTCCATAGCCCTGCCCGTGTTTTGCCTGTTGAAGACGATACCCATGTTCAGGTCTGATGTGGCTAAGGCGGAAGAGGAGAAGAAGAGCCTTGTCTTCGACCGGGAATATACGCCCTGGCAGACGAAGAGAAAGAAAGATTAATTTAGGGAGGTGCATTTTGGCTGAGACAGAGAAAAACCTTGAGGAAGCCTTTGCCGGCGAAAGCCAGGCCAGCCGGCGCTACTTTTACTTCGCCGAGCAGGCAGAGAGCGAGGGGCATCCCCAGATAGCCCGGCTCTTCCGGGCGGCGGTGGCGGCGGAGACGGTGCACGCCCGCAATCACCTGAAGGTCCTGGGCGGCATAAACGCAACGGCGGCAAACCTGAAGGAGGCGATGGGTGGGGAGGAATACGAGTTCACCAAGATGTACCCCGCCTTTATCAAGCAGGCTAAAGAGGAAGGCAATACCAAGGCCGAGACCAGCTTTAGCCACGCCAACGCCGTGGAGAAGGTCCACTACGCTTTGTATCAGAAGGCAATAGAATCACTGGAGGCGGGCAAGGAGCCCAAGGAGGAGCCTTACTTCGTCTGCCCGGTCTGCGGCAACACCGTGGCCGGTGAAGCCCCGGAGAAGTGCCCCATCTGCGGCGCACCGAGGAGCAAGTTTGCTGAGGTTAAGTAGGTTAGCTGACTATTACCAAGACCAGTGCTACTAACCATAACGCCAGAAACGTTAGCGGCAGGTAGTATTTATAGATAGGCCTAGTCCCTGAAGGTCTTTTTTTGTGTTCTGACGTCTCTTCATCCTTGTTGTCTTTCTTAAATTCAAACCTTTCAAGGTGAGGGCCAAGACGGTTCTCCCGCATATAGACGAATTCCGGGGCATTTCTCTCTAGATCGCATTGCGCATCATGCCAGAAGGCCAGCGCTTTAATAGCATTTCGGTTGAATAAATAAAGCAAAAAGGTTAAGAGAATACCAAGAAGTGGCAAAACAAAGCGGAGTACCGTAAAAATGCGTCCTTCCCATTCTGGGTCTAGGAGTATAACAAAGGCAACGAAGAGAAACGCGGTCGCCAGCAGGAACATGTTGGTTCTTTCAACAACTATCCGGTCTTCGTTTATCTGGCGCCTCTGTAGGATATTGTAGGTTTCGACCGCCCCGATTTTGTCCCCTGTCTGGGCTTTGGGAGCTTTCTTCACCGCCATAACAGCCACCTCCTTTTTGCGCCCCCAAATTCAGGGGGCTACTTTTCAGTCAGCCAGCTTTTGACCAGCTCCACCTCATCCTCTCTGGAGGCAATCTCGCCGTCCAGCCGCGCCTTTTGCAAACGCTCCATTATCTCCCTGATTTCGGGGCCGGTGGTCACGCCCATCTTAATCAGGTCGTCGCCGGTGAGCGAGATTTCTATGTATTTCAGCCGGGTGAGGTAGAGGTGTATGTTCTGGGAAGCGGCGGGGGACTCGGTGGCGATTGAGTTAGCCACCATGGCCGGCGAGGAGTAGGCCTCAAGGAGGCGGAAGATGCCGCTGGGGGAGAGGCCGGGGGTAGCCAAAAGGCGCATCTTGCTCTTGATGGCGGCGGAATCATTCAGAATCTGCGCCAGCACCTTGGGCAGCCTGAGGCGGGATATGAGGCGCTCGGTTTCGTCCTTAGCCAGGGGGTAGGCCAGCAGCGTCAGGTAGAGGCCGGGTTCGGGCGGGGCGGGGGCACTGAGCTTGCGCGCCTGCTCGAACTTTTCCGCCAGCCAGTCGTCGCCCCTCAGGGAGGGGTGGAGGTGGGGCAAGACTCCCAGCTCGGCGGCGCGGATAAAAACCTTCTCCGGGTAGTGTTCCTTGAGTATGCACTCGATTTCATATCGGGTGCGGTCGGCGCTGATGGTCTTGAGCATGTCAATATCGCGCTTGAGCAGGCTTAAGGTCTTTTTCTCCAGGTGAAAGTCGAGGCGCTGCTCGTAGCGCAAACCGCGCCAGATGCGGGTGGCATCGTCGATGAAGCTGTTATCGTGGAGGACCCTGATGAGCTTGTTCTTGAGGTCGTCGCGCCCGCCGTGGGGGTCGATGGGCTGGCCG
>CAYNFV010000089.1:0-4478 GCA_964396645.1 uncultured Dehalococcoidales bacterium | reverse complement strand
TAATGAGTAAACTCCTTAACCTGCGGGCTTGTTGCCCCACCCCTAAATGTCATTGCGAGCCGCAGGCGAAGCAATCTCCCACCTTATTTTACCAGTTTATCAATCTCTTCGGTCAGATTATACCCCTTAATCGGCCTGCCGTCAGCACCGACTACTTTTCCTTTGTCTATCCTGACCTTGCCCCGGCTGAAGGCCTTGAGGGTGGCTATTATCAAGGGGAATTCGCGTGCCAGTCCGTGCCGACGGATGGTTTTAAAGAGTTTGTTACTTTCGCCCTGGGCCCTTTTAATCTCATCGACGGATTGTCCTTCAATCTCCCGCCAGTATCTATCAAAGGGCTTGCCCCGAATAGAAAAGGTACAATAAGTCGCCGGAGGCCCTTCGTCCAGCTCCGGCGTTACTAGGTGCATCATCACCCCCGTCGTTTCGGCTTTGCTTTCAATCAATTGCCAGATTACCTCCTGCCAGGTGCCCTTGGGGCCGCCGGGGGCGGCGGGATGGAGGTTAATCATATTGTATTTTTGACACATCTCGGCGCCGACGATGAGCATATAACCGGCCAGGGCGCTGAGGTCAGCGTCGAAACCCTTTAACCGCTTCATTACCTCGCGGTCATAGGCGAGGCGCCATTCGCTCGATAATCTGGGCTGGTTGGTATTAAAATCCTTCGAGGAAAAACTAACAAGGGGCAGCCCGTAGCTCTTGACTAATTCAATGAATAGGTCGCTTTCCCTGGTTTCGCCGCGCTGGCGGTTAGAGAAGACGAAGGTTATTTCCGCCTTAATCTCGCCGAGGGCGATGCCCCGCTGCGCCACGGTGAGCAGGTCTCTGGCGGCTTTATCCCGGCCGGTGGAGAACCAGCCCAGTCGATAGTTGTTTTTCAAGCCCCGCTCCTTAAATTTCGCTGTCATTGCGAGGAGAGTAGCGACGAAGCAATCTCCCGCTTCTTTCCCCCCACCCACACCTTGTTAGCGGACGTATTATCTTCCCACCCAATACTCGCCCTAAAAGAGTGTGACTCTTTTAATTCTCTCTTTTATCGTCCTCCACCCCACCCCGTCATTCCCGCCCCGTATCGGGTACGGGGTAAACTCCGGCGGGAATCCAGTCTCTTACCACCCCACTGGTTATCAAAACACCTTTATTTACTGGAGAGTTTACTCTTGATTCTATTCCAGAGGCTGGCGAAGTGGACTAAAGGGCTTGTCCGGTGTCCTGAGATTTTACCCTTTTTAAGGGCTTCCAGGAAGTCGTCACGGCCCTCAAATTCGGGCATTTCCACGTAGGCGTTACCGATCTCCCTTAGGGTATGGGCGTCGCTGCCGGCGCTGCGGATAAGGCCGTGTTTGGCGGCGAAGGCTTCGGCTCTTTTCGAGTCCCGGGCCAGAATACCGCGGGCGTTGAGTACCTCGAAGATATCAATCTGGTCGGCGATTTCCTCAATGACCCGGCTTTTCAATGCCGAGTGGCGGAAGCTATCGAAGGGGTGGGGGATGCAGACCAGCCCGCCCTGAGCCTTGATGCGGGATATCGTCTCGGCTACCGAAAGCCCGCAGGGTATGGTCTCCTCTAAGAACATGCCCATAATCTCGCCGTAAGGGGTCAGGACCTCCTCGGCGACGATTACCTTAAAGGGAGCGAGTTCCCGCATTCTCAACGCTCCCTCGGCGGTGCCGTGGTCGCAGAGGGCGATGCAGTTCACCCCGACCTCCTGGCAGCGCTCGATTATCTTTTCCAGAGGCGTATTGCAGTCCATGGAGTATTCACTGTGTAGGTGAAGGTCGGCTTTGAGCAATTTAGCCCGCCCTTTCCAGGTATTGGCCGGTGCGGGTGTCGACCTTAATAATATCGCCGTTGTTGATAAATAGTGGCACCTGGATGGTGATGCCCGTCTCCAGCTTGGCCGGCTTGTTGCCGGCGGTGGCGGTATCCCCCTTGAAAGCGGGTCCCGTCTCCACCACCTCAAGCTCGACGGTGATGGGCAGCTCCACGCCTATCAGCTTGCCCTGGTAGCTGGTTGCCTCCACCGAGGTATTCTCCTTCAGGTAGTCGAGGGCGTCGCCGAGCTGCTCGGAGGATAACGGTATCTGCTCGAAGCTCTTTTCGTCCATAAAGTAGTAGGAGTCGCCGTCGTTATAGAGGTATTGCATGGTGCGGGAGTCCAATCGCGCCCGCTTAAATTTTTCGCTGGCCTGGAAGGTGCGCTCAATAGTGTGGCCGCCGCGGATATCGCGCAGCTTTAATCTGACCATGGCGCTGCCGCGCCCTATTTTGATGTGCTGGTAGGACATGACCTGGTAGAGCTTATCTTCCAGCTCGATGGTAAGCCCTTTTTTCAGTTCACCGCTGTCAATCATATGTTAACTCCAGTTTTTCTAGCTTTCAGCTTGCGAGATTTGCCTTAGTTCCCCCCCCTCCATCACCACCATGTCCTCGATTCTGACGCCACCCCACCCCTCAAGGTAGATGCCGGGCTCGATGGTAAAGACCATGCTGTCGACCAGCTTATCCATAGACTTTGGTCCCAGGCGGGGCTGTTCATGGGGGGCTAAGCCCACGCCGTGTCCCAGACTGTGCCCGAAGTTTTGGCCGTAGCCGCCCTCCTCAATGACCGTCCGGGCTATTTGGTCGGCCTCAGCGCCGCTCATGCCTTCTTTAATTATGGCTATAGCCGCCTTTTGGGCGCCGAGGACGGTATCGTATACTTTTTTAAAGCTCTCGTCGGGAGCGCCCAGGCAGAGGGTCCGGCTCAGGTCGCTGCCATAGCCCTCAACCCTGGCGCCGATGTCAATGACTATCGGCTCCGTCTCCCCGATTGCCCGCGGCGAGGGCAGGGCGTGGGGCCAGGCGGCGTTGGGTCCTGACCCGACGATAATCTCAAAAGGAACCGGCTGGCTGCCTTTCTCCCGCATGAATTTCTCTATCTCCCAGGCAGCTTCAAGTTCCGTCATGCCGACGCGGAGCTTTTTTCGGATGTGTCCCATAGCGGCGTCGGCAATCCCGGCGGCTTGGGTCAAAAGCTCGATTTCCTCGGGCTCCTTCAGCGCCCGCAACGATTCCACCACGCCGTCAACAGGGATAAGCTTAAGCCCGGATTTGCCTTTATTCAGTATATCACATAACCGCTGGTGCTGGGCGACGGCGGTGTGCTCGGCCTCAAAGCCCAGCCGCTTTATGCCCAGTTCGGCTATAACTTTAGGAAACCACTGGCTCATCTCGCCGCTTATGGTAAAAATACTATAGTCGGGCGCCTGGCTCTTGGCCTGGGCGGTATAGCGGGAGTCGGTGGCTAGAATACACTCTTTAGCGGTAATAAACAGAAAGCCCGCCGTGCCGTTGAAGCCGGAGAGGTAACGGCGGTTCTCCGGCTGGGAGATGAGGATGCCCTCAATGTCCTTCTCGCCCAGTTTATCAACCAGACGTTTGATTCTATTCTTTATCTTCAGCTTCATCGCCTTTCTCTTTAGCCAATGGGTGCGCTTTGAGGTAGACCTTTTTGGCCTGCTTCTTGGTGACGTGGGTGTAGATCTGGGTTGAAGAGAGCCGCGCGTGCCCCAGCAATTCCTGGACGACCCTGAGGTCGGCGCCGCCGTCGAGGAGGTGGGTGGCGAAGGTGTGGCGCAGCATGTGGGGGTGCACCCGTTTCTTTAGCCCGGCTTTTTGAGCGTATTTTTCCAGTATCTTCTGCACGGCTCTTTCCGGGAAGCGCTGGCCGTAGCGGTTTAAGAAAAGGGCGTTGCTCCTTTTTCCCCCGATAAGCTCGGGTCTGCCTTGCTCGAGGTAGGTGCGCAGCGCCTCGACGGCGGGCAAACCCATAAGCACTACCCTTTCTTTGGAGCCCTTGCCCCAGACGCGGATTTCGTTGGTATCCAGGTTGATTTGCCCCAGCTCCAGGCTGGTAAGCTCGCTGACCCTCAATCCTGAAGCATAGAGTAATTCCAGAAGCGCCCGGTCGCGGAGCCCCTGGGGGGTGGAGGGGTCGGGGGCTTCCAGAAGCCTTTTTACCTCGTCCAGCGTCAGAAACGAGGGCAGGCGCTTGTCCAGCTTGGGCGAGGAGACGGCTTTGATGGGGTTGGCTTCGATGAGCTTTTCCCGCACCAGGTAGCGGTAGAAGGAGCGGATGGCCGAGAGCTTGCGGGCGATGCTGGCTTTGACGATGCCTCTTGCCACCAGGTGCCCCAGATAGTCGCGCAGGACCTTGCGGTCTACCTTGTCGAGGGTTTCGACCTTTTTTTCTTTGAGGAAGGAGAAGAAGTCGAGGAGGTCGGATTTGTAGTTGCGTACGGTGTAGGGGGAGGCGTTTTTTTCGGCCTGGAGGTGGTTGATGTATCGGTTAAAGATTTCTCGCATAATAAGACTCTTTTTCAACCCCTTTGTCATTCCCGCCCCGTATCCCGTACGGGGTAAACTCCGGCGGGAATCCAGTCTCTCTCCACCCCACCTAACCCCACTCTGTCAGCGTACGTCTGTCTGTCCCA
>CAYNFV010000088.1:0-4529 GCA_964396645.1 uncultured Dehalococcoidales bacterium | reverse complement strand
TTGATGTAAACCGCTTCTTTGCCGGTCTGGACAATACCACCAAGCATATCATGGGTGGTGTTTACACCCTGGACGGGGTCAAGCAGGTAATAAGGATGGCTGAGATAGTGGCCGGTTCCGCCGAAAAATTGCGCCAGCGCCCTCTCATTTCCATGGTAACCTGCAGCAGCATAAGCCCCTTAAAGATGGACGCCCAGTACGGTGATTTGTTAATAGAGGTTGCCCAAAGAGGCGTCCCTGTGGTCTGCCCGGCTGAGCCGTTGTGCGGGGCGACCTCGCCAATAACGCTGGCCGGTAATCTGGTGATTCAGACGGCGGACTCACTGATGGGGGTAATGCTTACCCAGATTGTTAATCCGGGGACGCCGGTTATCTTCGGCTCGGTGGCGACCAACACCTACCTCATGGACTTTAAATATCTAGCCGGCTCGGTGGAGATGGGGCTGTTAAACGCCGCCGGCGCCCAGATGGCGCAGTTTTACCATCTTCCCTTCTACGCTACCGGCGGTATGACCGATTCTAAGGTGCTGGATGCCCAGAGCGGCTATGAGTCGGCTACAACCAGCCTTCTCTGTGCCCTGGCCGGCGCCAATTTCATTCACGATGCTGCCGGCATGATGGAATTCGCCATGACGGCTTGTTATGAGAAGTTCGTCATTGATAGTGAGATACTGGGAATGGTGATGAGGGCGGTGTCTGGTATCAAAGTCAGCGATAATACCCTGGCCTTTGACCTCATCAAGGAGGTGGGGCCGGGGGGTAACTTCGTTGCCGCTAGGCATACCCGGCGCTTTATGCGACGTGAGCACTATCGGCCGTCTTTGAGCGACCAGAACAGCCGTGAGGAATGGGAGGCTAGGGGGGGGAAAGCTATCTGGCAGAAGGCGGGGGCAAAAGCGCGGCGGCTTATCGCCGAGCCCCGATACCGCCTGCCCGCTGAAGCAAGGCAACAGATACTTACGGAAATAGAAGGCATTATTGATTGAGATATTAGAGGAGGAGTAGATTGCCCAGAGAAGGAATACTAGTTCCTAATCCATACGAGAGAATTACCGATGAGCAGGTGAAACAGATTCACCGGGCTTCCATGCAGATACTGGTTGACCCCGGCCTGACTTGCTTTAGTAAGAAGGCGGCCGAGATATTCCAGGCTAACGGGGCTGAGGTTACCGCCGTTTCTGCCGGTGACAGCCCCCGCTGGCAGATAAAGATACCGGAAAAGCTGGTTAAAGAAGCGCTTGATAGCGTCCCCAAGACGGTCAAGCTTGGCGCCAGAAACCCGGACAATGCCCTGATAATGAAGGGCGATGAGCCGAGGGTCTATTTTATCTCCGGCTCGGAGACTAATATCTGGCTGGATGTCGATTTCCCCACCTATGTCAAGAAGTCCGACCGCAATGTTGAGATTAAGGTGCCCGAGTTTCACCCGCGGCGCGGCACCGTGGCCGACCTCTGCCAGTCGGCGCACGTCTGTGAGCACCTAGAGACGCTGGACGGCTACATCCGCACTGTGAACATCCAGGACGAGGACATCACCGAGGACAATAAGGACGTCAACAAGTTCTTCGCCTCGCTAAATAACACCACCAAGCACTTCATGTCGGGGCTGACCAAGCTGGAACAGCTGGAAAACGTGGTGAGGATGGCCGAGCTGATAGCCGGGGGTAAAGAGGCACTCAAAGAAAACCCCATCATCTCCTTTATCACCTGTCTGGTCAAGAGCCCCTTGCAGTTTGTCGCCGATACCACCGATAGCTTTATCGAGATTTGCCGCCGGGGACTGCCCGTAGCCGTTTCCTCATCCCCCCAGGCAGGAACGACGGCTCCTATCAAAGAGGCAGGCATTATGGCCCAGATAAACGCCGAGGTCCTGGCTGGCATAACCCTGGGTCAGCTAGTGAACAAAGGGACGCCGATGCTCTACGGCAGCGTGCCGGTGCGGGCGCGGATGGATACCTTGGGCGATTCCTACGGCTCGGTGGAGACCAGCCAGTACAATATCGACTGCGTCCAGATGGCGCGGTTCTACAAGATACCCAACTACTCCACCTCAGGGGTGTGTGATACCAAGATACCCGGGCAGCAGGCATCGATTGAGAGGTTGTTCTCGGATATTGTGGTGACCTTAAGCGGGCCCCAGTTCCTGCACTGTGCCTACGGCCTCCTCGACTGTAACGCCGTTTTCTGCCTGCTCCAGGCGGTCCTGGACGATGCCCACTTTCAGATGCTCAAGTTTTTCCTGAAAACCCCAAAAATCAATCAGCCGGAGCTAGCTGAGGTCCTCAAGCAGATAAGAGAGACGGTGGCCACGCCGCGGAAGCTATACATTAGTTATATTCGGCCGCTACTGCGTAGTGGAGAAATCTCGCCGCCCTATCCCTTTGAGGGGGATGGGGAGGGTGACAACGTGTTCGCCCTGGCCTACCAGAGAATGAATGAGCTTCTGGCCAAACCAGTGGAGCCTATAGACAAGGATACCACGACCAGGATATTCAAGGAGATTCCCGGGCTTTTGCCCCGCTTAAACGTTTACCAGGAAAGGAAGTGACATGACCGAACACGAGATTATTACTAGGCTTAAGGAGAACGTTATCCAGGGAAGAAAAACCCAACAGGATGAGGGTATAGACGAGGAGCTATCGGGCACGCCGGGGGTGGTGGAGTTGACCCGTTTGGCGCTGGAGGAGAACATCCCGCCGGCGGATATAATAAGCCAGGCCCTGACGGCGGGGATGCGGGTGGTGGGCGAGAAATTCTCCACCAAGGAGTATTTTATCCCCGATATGCTGGCTTCAGCGGACGCCGTGGGCGCGGCTATGGAGATTCTCAAACCCCTGCTTGAGGCATCCGATGTTGAGACTAAAGGGAAGTTCGCCATCGCCACAGTGAAGGGGGATATCCATGACATCGGTAAGAACATCGTGGCCATCCTGGTTAAAGGGGCGGGCTATGAGGTGCACGACCTGGGCGCAGATACGCCGGCGGAGAAGATAGTCGACTTTGTCAGGAAAGAAAGCCCGGATTACCTGGGCCTGTCGGCGCTGCTGACTACTACCATGCCCGAGATGGGGGTGGTTATCGAAGCCCTCAAGAATAATAAGTTAAGGGATGGGGTCAAGGTCCTCATCGGGGGGGCGGCGGTATCCGATGACTTTGCCCGGGAAATAGGTGCCGATGTCTATTGTGTGGATAGTTTTCAAGCCGTTAAGGTGCTGGATGAGTATGAAGGCGCCAAGGTTAATTCGGCATAGATTTTAGTTAAGGTAGGTGATTGATTAATGTGTGGAATAGCGAAATCTTTGGAGTTGGGGGTTGAATAATGGCTGGAATCGCAGGAATAGTTGGCAAAGATAACGCTGAACTAAAACAGATGCTGGAAAAGATCAGCTACCGGGGTCCGGATGAGACCTGGGTTAATAAACAAAGCCCGGTGACCTTAGGTTGCCTGGAGCTCAACGTAGGCGGAAGCTGCCCGAACGGCACGCACCATGCCTACGACGGTGAGGTAGCCGCTGTCATCGACGGACGCGTTTATAATCCGGAGACGAGCGGCATGACCGAAGCCGAGGCGGTAATCGCCTTATATAAAAAATACGGCTTTCGCTTCGCCGGAAAGTTAAACGGGGATTTCACCTGTGCCGTAACCGACCACGGGCAGCTGATTCTGACCCGTGACTGGGCGGGCATTAAGCCTCTCTATTACGGCCACAGCAACGGTAAATTGTGCTTCGCTTCGGAGGCTAAGGCGCTGGTGGGTATCGCCAAAGATGTGAAGGAGTTTCCCCCGGGATATGTTTATTCCCGCGAGCAGGGCTTTAAAAAATACGAATCGGAAGCCATAGAAACACCGGAGTTTGAAGATTATGAGCAGGGTAAAAAGGTGGTTAAGGAACTGCTGATGGAAGCCACCGAGAGGCGCTTGAAAGACAATGCCGTGGGCGGTGTCCTCTTAAGCGGCGGTCTGGACAGCAGCCTTATATCCTACATGGCTCATGAAATCCAACCGGATATCGAATGCTTTACCGTCAGTATGGAGGAAGGCCAGGACCTGCCGCTGGCCAAAGATGCTACCAAGCACCTGGGGGTCAAGCATCACGTTTTAATCTTCGGCGAGAAAGAAATCAAGGAGATATTGCCCCTGGCTATCCATCACCAGGAGATGTACGAGGAGAGCTGTGTCCACGGGGCAATCGCCAATTTCCTGGCCGGGCGCTTTGTCAGCCCCCATACCAGGGTTGTGCTCACCGGTGAAGGCGCTGACGAGTTCTTCGGCGGATATGACGGCCAGTTCAGAAAGGGAGAGAACCCGGAGGAGATGGCCAGCATCGTTGACAAGCTCATCAGTGTGGCGCACAATACCGCCCTGCAGAGGCTGGATAGACTAAACGCCGCCAATTCCTATGAAAGCCGTACTCCCTTCCTGGACGCGAAGGTAATGGATTTCAGTCTCAAGATACCGATTCAGCACAAAATCCACGGTGAAGAACAGGTCGGCAAGTGGATAGTGCGCCAGGCATTCGAGGGCTGCC
>CAYNFV010000087.1:0-4530 GCA_964396645.1 uncultured Dehalococcoidales bacterium | reverse complement strand
CAGCAAGCACTGGATGCTCTGGAGGCGGGGATTAGTGTTGTCGGGGCGCAAATAGCGCAGGGACTGGATATTATGGGCACGGGCGATATGGGCATTGGTAACACGACGGCAGCCAGCGCCATAGCCGCCGCCGTTACCGGCCGGCCCGCCGCCGAGCTGACGGGTACGGGAACGGGCATCACCAAAGCACAGCTAGCTTATAAAATCGAGCTGATCAACCGGGCGCTCGCGGTCAACCAGCCCTCTCCTGACGACGCCATCGATATATTAGCCAAGGTCGGCGGTTTCGAGATAGGGGGGCTTAGCGGCGCCATCCTGGCGGCAGCGGCTAACCATATACCGGTGGTCATCGACGGTTTTATCTCCGGGGCGGCGGCGCTTATCGCCATAAAGCTGGCGCCTCAGGTCAGGGACTACCTCATCGCGGCGCACCTTTCGGCGGAACGGGGACACCGGGCCATGCTGGAATATATGGGACTTGAGCCGTTGCTCAATCTAAATATGAGACTCGGCGAGGGCACTGGTGCCGCCCTTGGCATTTCTCTAGCCGAGGCGTCGGTCAGGATTCTCAAAGAGATGCTTACCTTCGATGAGGCGGGCGTCTCCGATAAAGACGGGGAGGGGGTGTAAGGCTTGGGATTCTGGGTAGCGTTGCAGTTCCTGACCGTCATCCCCTCCCCCTTCCACCGCCGGCCTGAGCCGCGCCAGCTGGCGGCGTCGCTGAGCTATTTCCCCATCATCGCCATCATCATCGGTGGTTTCCTCTTCCTGGCTAACTGGGGATTGTCGGCGGTCTTCTCCCCGTACGTCAGCGCCGCCCTGACCCTGGCGGTATGGGTCCTGCTCAGCGGGGCCCTGCACCTGGACGGGCTGATAGATAGCTGCGACGGTCTGGCGGGCGGTACCCCTGCCCGAAGGCTAAGGATAATGGCCGATAGCCGCGTGGGGGCCTACGGTATCGTCGGCGTCTGTCTGGTGCTGCTCCTAAAATACGCCGCCCTCGCTTCGCTGCCGGAAGCATGGCAGCTGGAAACCCTGCTGCTGGTGCCGATGCTGGGCGTCTGGGCGATGGTGTTCGCTCTGTTCTTCTTCCCCTATGTCCGCAGAGAAGGGCTAGGGCGGCATTTTAAGGCCGGAGCCAACGGCTACAGGTTCGCTTTGGTCACCCTGCTCACGCTGGCGGCTGCCGTCGGGCTGGCGCGGTGGCAGGGTGTTATATTAATGGCCATAAGCGGGCTTATTGCCCTGGGGATGGGCTACTTCTTTAAGGTTCGATTAAGGGGGCTTACTGGCGACGTCTACGGGGCGATCAAGGAGGTCGGCGAGGCGGTAACCCTGGCCCTGTTTCCGGTGATACTAAACCTCGGCTGAGGAGATGGATTTTTGTGAGATTGCTTCTAGCCCGACACGGCGAGACGGAATATAACCGAGAGTGGCGCTACCAGGGGCGCACTGACCTGGGGCTTAATCGGGCGGGGCGGCGGCAGGCGGAGGGGCTGTGTCAGCGCCTTTCCCTGGAGCCGATAGACGTAATCTATACCAGTAATTTTAAGCGGGCGGCGGAAACCGCCGACATCATCACCCGGGGGCGCGGTCTTCGGGTGGTGACTTCTGAAAATCTGGCTGAACTCGACTTTGGCAAGTTCGAGGGCTTGACCTACGCCGAGATAGTTGAGAACTATCCGGACTGGCAGCCGGGCGATTACAATTTTAGTGCCTACGGAGGGGAAAGCCTGGAGCAATTGGCCCGGCGGATAAGTGCTTTTGAAAAGAAACTCCGCAGCGATGACCCCGCCGACGCCGATATCCTGATAGTAGCCCATGCCGGCTCCCTGCGCATTCTGCTTTGCCTGCTGCTGGGAATAGATATCAAGAACTGGCGGCGCTTTCGCCTGGCACCGGCATCACTGACGGTGGTCGAAGACTTTAGAGGGGAGTCGGTACTAACTCTGCTCAACGACGTCTCTCACCTGAAAACAAAATAGGTGGGCTGGAAATGAAAAGCATTTTAATAACCGGCGGCGCCCGCAGCGGTAAAAGTCGGTTCGCTCAAAAGCTTGCCGTTGAAGCTGGCGGCAGGGTTCTGTTCGTAGCCACGGCCGAGGCTAAAGACGAGGATATGCGCCTCCGTATCGAGGCACACCGGGAGTCCCGCCCCCGAGACTGGAAAACCCTGGAAGCGCCGCTCGGCGTCAGCGAAATCATCGGCCAGCATGCAGGAGAGACAGAAATCGTGGTCATCGATTGTATCACCCTGCTGGTAGCCAATATTATGCTCCAGGATGTGAAAAAAGCATCCGCCGAAGAGCTGGTATTAGAAGAGATTGAAGCCCTCACCAGCCAGATGGACAAGCTGAGGGCGACCTTCATCCTAGTAACAAATGAGGTGGGGCTGGGGCTTGTCCCCGATAACGAGCTGGGCCGACGCTATAGAGATTGCCTGGGCCAGGCTAACCAGATTCTGGCTCAACGTGTCGACGAAGTGTATTTAATGATGGCGGGCATACCGATTAGATTGAAGTAAAGGCGGGAATTTTTGATGCCTGTGGTCGGGGTGGCCGGATTTGAACCGGCGACCACCTGAACCCCATTCAGGTGCGCTACCAGACTGCGCTACACCCCGAGCTACGCAACATATTAGCATAATTTGGCGCCAGCGACAATAAATCCCGATTGAAAAGATTAGGCTTTTAGGTTATAACTATAGGGATTAAGCATTCGGAGGTTCGACTTTGGCCAAGAAGAAACCGGAAAAACGGCGATACGAGCCAACCAGGCGCCAGCGCTCCCGCTTGCAACAGCAAAAAAGGCGACAGCGTATTATCTTAGGCTTGGCCATTCTTATTGTCGTGGCTGCCCTGAGCGTTGTCGGCGTCGGGGTTTATCAGGGCTGGTACGTCAGCGATGTTAAACCGCTGCAGGAGATTGTCCTCGAGGTTAACGGAACCAAGTTCGACATGGAATACTACATCAACATGCTCGAATATTATACCCAGGACATGTCCCCCGAATATATCTCCTTTATGACCAGCTATGTGGTCGATGTTATCGAGCGTAACGAGCTGGTCAAGCAGGAGACGACGGCTTTGGGCATCACCGTCAGCGATGAAGAGGTCGACGAGCTGATGAAAAGCCAGGACCCTCCGCTGGACGAGGACTTTAGAGATCTAGCCGTAGCCCATCTCCTGCTGGAAAAGATGCGCGATGAATATTTTGACCCGCAGATACCGCAGTCTGCCGAGCATAGGCATGTAATGGCCATGTTCCTGGAGAGCGAGGCGCAGGTCAACGAGGTCACCGCCAGGATTGAAGCCGGCGAGGACTTTGGCGAACTGGCCGCCGAGCTTTCCCTGGACGATGTTACTAAAGATGCGGGGGGTGACCTCGGCTGGTGCCCGCCGGGTATCTTGCCCCTGACGGTGGACAGCACCGTACTTGAAGAGAGCGTCTTCGACGCCGAGGTCGGGGCTTTGAGCCCGCCCATATTGGAGGAGACTAAGTCCCGAAAGCTGGGCTACTGGCTGATTGAGGTAATAAGTGTTGATAACACCGCCGAGCCCGTCGAGGCTCAGGTCAGGGTGATGCTGCTCGCCAGCGAGCAGGAAGCCAGCGATATTAGAGCCAGGCTGGAAGCGGGTGAGGACTTCGCCGAGCTGGCCACCGAATTCTCCCAGGACTCTGCCTCCAGTGCTGAAGGGGGCGAGATTACGGTGTCCCCCGGTACCAAGACCACAGCCTTTGACGCTTATGTCTTCAACGCTGATGTGGAGTTGGGTGTATTAAGCCCGGTGATAGGGGATGAGGAAATCACTATCGAGGGCGGCTACTGGCTGATTGAGGTTGCGGGCGTTGACTATAACCGCGAGATTGATGAAGATAATCGGCTTATTCTGGAGGATGAGCTTTTGACCAAATGGCTCGAGGAGTTAAGGGACAACCCGGATAACAACATCGTGAACAATCTGGATGAAGAGAAGATGCAATGGGCGATTAGCTATATCATCGGAGGCTAAGACAGTGAAAAAAGAGAGCATTGGTGTCGGCTTAATGGGGTTGGGGGTGGTGGCTGGCGGTGTGGCCAGGGTGCTGACCGATAAGGCGGAGGTCCTCTCCCGTCAGGTCGGCTGCCCGCTTGTCCTTAAAAAGATAAAGGTATTGGAAGCGGACCTGTCCCGCCCTCTGGCCAAGGAACTGGGCCTGAAGCTTTTTACCACCGATGACGATGAGTTTTTTGCCCAGGATATGGATATCGTGGTCGAGGCTATCGGCGGCGAAAAGCCGGCGCTGGACTACCAGAAACGGGCGCTCAAAGCGGGCAAACACGTGGTTAGCTCCAACAAGGAGGTTATCGCCAAGCACGGCGTTGAGCTTTTCGCCCTGGCTCAGGAAAAGGGCGTCGGCCTGCACTATGAAGCCAGCGTCGGTGGCGGCATTCCCCTCATTGCTCCTTTCCAGCAGGATTTGGTGGCAAACCGGATAAGCGGCATCTACGCCATCATCAACGGCACCACCAACTATATCCTCACCCGC
>CAYNFV010000086.1:0-4556 GCA_964396645.1 uncultured Dehalococcoidales bacterium | reverse complement strand
GCTGGGAAGTGGCGGCAGAAGCTAGACAATCGTGAGGAGAGGCTTAAATACCTGAAGAACGGCGAGCGTTATTTCTACGGCCAGGAGTGGTTCGGCAGCGAGAAGCGAAAGAATCCAGCTTGATTTAAGGAGGGATATGATGGCTTTTGAAGTCCCCAAGACAGCCTATAGCGGCAAAATTAAGGAAATGAAGCTGGGCGGCGATAAGGCGGTAACCGTCGGCGGGGAGAGCAGTTACCCCTTTTATCTCTTCGAGGGAGAGATGCCGCGCTCGCCCCGAATAGCCATGGAGGTCTGGGATATGCCCCCTGAAGGCTGGGCACCCGCTGCCCTGGAGCCATTTGAGGGGGTGACCGACGACCCGGTGGCCTGGGCCCAGAAGTGCATTAACGATTACGGGGCGGAGATGATCTGCCTGCAGCTCATCAGCACCGACCCTAACGGGCTTGACCGCGGCGCCGAGGAAGCCACGGCCGTGGTCAAAAAGGTGGCTGATGCTATCAATGTCCCCCTGATTGTCTGGGGGACGGCTAACCACGATAAAGACACCGAGGTCTTGAGGCAGGTCGCCGAAGCCTGCCAGGGCAAAAACCTGATTTTGGGGCCGCTGGAGGAAGGTGACCACAAGAAAATCGGCGCCGCTGCCATCGGCTATAAGCATACCGTGATTGCCTCAACGCCGATAGACATCAACCTGGCCAAGCAGCTCAACATCCTGCTGGGCAACCTGGGCGTGCCCGACGAACTGCTGATAATGGACCCAACGGTGAGCTGTATCGGCTACGGCATCGAATACTGCTACTCGGTTATGGAGAGAATGAGAATGGCGGGACTAACGCAGCAGGACGAAAAGCTGCAGTTCCCGCTTATCTGTAACATATCCAAGGAAGCCTGGAAGACCAAAGAGGTACACCTTGCCGACGACGAGCTTAATATGGGGGATGCTAAGAAGCGGGGAATACTGCTGGAGGCAATGTCAGCCATGGTTTTGCTGCTGGCGGGGGGAGATGTGATGATTATGAGGCATCCCGAAGCCATTAAGCTGGTGCGCGAGATGATAACCGAATTGAGCGCCAGTTAAATAGACATAAGTTAAGGGGGAACGCAGAATGGACGAAGAAAAAGAGACAAAGAGTATTGACCAGGGTACTAACGAACTGATAGAAAAAGCAGCCAAGGACGGTGTTAACACCACCTTCGACAGAGCGGACACTATCAAGGCCTGCCCCATAGGTTCGGTGGGCAGCTGCTGCAAGAACTGCGGCATGGGGCCCTGCCGGGTACCGTTGCCCAAGGGGAGGGAGGAGACCCCGGAGGATAAACAGAAGCGCCGGGGTGTTTGCGGGGCTACCGCTGAAACCATCGCCGCCCGCAACTTCATCCGCATGGTGGCGGGAGGGGCGGCAGCCCACTCCGACCACGGGCGGGGGGTCACCGAGCTTTTCCTGGCGGTGGCCAAAGGGGAGGCACCGGGCTACGAGATAAAAGACGAACAAAAATTGCTTCAGGTAGCCCTCGACCTGGGCATTGAAATCGGCGAGCGCAGCAATAACGAGATTGCCACCGATATCGGCCAGATAGCCCTTAGTGAGTACGGCAAGCAGGAAGGCGAGCTGCTAACCTTGCGGAAAGCGCCCTTGAAGCGCCAGGAGCTGTGGCGCAAGCTGGGAGTCGCCCCGCGGGGCATAGACCGCGAGATTGTGGAAATAATGCACCGAACCCATATCGGTGTCGACCAGGACTATAAGAGCCTGCTCAAGCAGGGGGTGAGGGCGGCTATAGGGGATGGGTGGGGCGGCAGCATGCTGGCTACCGAGCTTCAGGACATCCTCTTCGGCACGCCGGCCCCGGTTCTGGGCCAGGCCAACCTGGGGGTACTCGAAGCGGACGAGGTCAATATCATCATTCACGGCCACGAGCCGCTACTCTCCGAGATGATTGTCGCCGCCGCCCAGGAGCCGGAGATGGTAAAGCTGGCCGAGTCCAAGGGAGCCAAAGGGATAAACCTCTCCGGGATGTGCTGCACCGCCAACGAGATTTTGATGCGGCACGGAGTGCCCATTGCCGGTAATTTCCTGCAGCAGGAGCTGGCTATAGTAACCGGGGTGGTGGAAGCCATGGTGGTGGATGTACAGTGCATCATGCAGTCCATACAGACCGTCGCCGAGTGCTACCACACCAAGATTATCACCACCTCGCCTAAAGCCAAGATAACGGGGGCGACTCACATCGAGTTCGACGAGCACGACGCCCTCAAGTCGGCGAGAGAGATAGTGAAAACAGCCATCGATAACTTCCCCAACCGTAAGGGGAACGTGTACATTCCCAAAAATAAAACCGACCAGGTTGCCGGTTTCAGCCACGAGACCATCAACTACCTGTTGGGCGGGATGTTCCGCGCTTCCTACCGACCCTTGAACGACAACATCATCAACGGCCGGATAAGGGGCGTGGCCGGCGTCGTCGGTTGCAATAACGCCCGCACTAAGCACAACGAAGGCCATGTCAACATGGTTAAAGAGCTGATAAAGAACGACGTGCTGGTGATTACCACGGGCTGTAACGCCATCGCCTGCGCCGAGGCCGGGCTGATGGTACCCGAAGCCGCCAAGAAGTTTGCCGGTAAGGGCTTAGCTGAGGTCTGCGAGACGGTGGGCATACCGCCCGTGCTGCACATGGGCTCCTGCGTCGATAACAGCCGCATATTAATCGCCGCCACCGCCATGGTCAAGGACGGCGGCCTGGGCGACGATATCAGCGACCTGCCCGTAGCCGGCGCGGCTCCGGAGTGGATGAGCGAGAAGGCTATCTCCATCGGGCAGTATTTCGTGGCTTCGGGTGTCTATACCGTGTTCGGCGTCACCTGGCCCACCACGGGCAGTAAAGAGGTGACCGACTTTCTCTTCAAGGATATGGAGGAAATGCTGGGTGGTATGTGGGCTTTCGAGCCCGACCCGATTAAGGCGGCACAGATGATGATTGCCCACATTGATAAGAAGCGCAAGGCTCTGGGCATTGACCAGGCCCGAGAGCGCGTGCTCTACGATATGGAGATGAGAAGGGAATTGGATGCAGTTTAGCCACATAAGATAAGGGAGGGCTTTAGAGAATGTCTAAGATAATAGCATCAGCCGCCATCAGAGGGGCTTACAAGATTGTGGAACGGGCGGAGAAGAAATGGCAGGAGGCTATGGAAAAGTGGGAAGCCAAAGAACCGGTGGGCTTTCCCAACACCGCCTACTACCTGCCCATAATCTACGGCATCCTGGGGACCAAGGTGGAGAAGCTGGGCGACATGGAGACCGTGCTGAAACGGTGTAAATCTCTGCTACCGCCACCGGTGAGGGAGGAACACCCCTTGCCCTACCTGGCGCCCGCCCTCGATGCCGGCATGGCCACCCTCTTTGCCGAGGAACTGATAGAAGCCATAAGGTACCTGGAGACACCTGATTTCTATACCAAGACGGAAGATCCCGTCGACGGCAACATCTGGTTGGGTGCTGCCGACGACGTTATTCTAAGGAAGCGGGGTGTTGAGTTCGTTGACGGCACCGCCCCCGGTTTTGCCGCCGTCGTTGGCGCGGCTCCCACCAATGAGATAGCGGTTAATATTGCCCAGGAGCTGCAGCAGAAGAACCTCTACGTCTTTATGGCCTCCGAGTATAACGGCAAGCGCTTCTCTGAGCAGCTGGTGGAGCAGGGGGTGCAGATAGGCTGGCCGACGAGGCTGGTCTCCTTCGGGCCTGATATCAGCGCCGCCGTCTTCGCCATGGGCTTTGCCAACCGGGCAGCGATGTCCTTCGGCGGCATCGAGCCCGGTGACTACCGTAAGATACTCATCTATAACAAGGACCGCATCTTCGCCTTCGTCCTGCCCATGGGCTTCGTCACCGACGAGTGGTACGCCAACGCTGCTGGCGCCATTAACTGGGGCTTCCCGGTTATCGCCGATACCCCCATACCCGAGGTTCTGCCCACGGGTATCTGCACCTACGAGCACGTCGTCTCCAATATTCCCCACGACCAGCTGGTGGCCAAGGCAGTGGAGGTGAGGGGCTTAAAGGTGACGGTGTCCGAGGTGCCCGTTCCCGTAGCCTACGGGCCCGCCTTCGAAGGGGAGAGGGTGCGTGGTGAGGACATCTACCTTGAGTGCGGCGGGGGAAGGACGCCCATGGTGGAGTGGGTGACCACCAAGCGCATGGAGGAGGTAGAGGACGGTAAGGTCGAGGTGATTGGCCCCGATATAACCGATGTTGAGCCCGGCTCCCGTTTGCCTATGGCTATAGCCGTGGAGGTGGCGGGGAGGGAGATGCAGGACGACTTCGAGCCTATCCTGGAGCGCCAGATTCACCACCTCATCAACTATGCCCAGGGGGTGATGCATATCGGGCAGCGTGATATCGCCTGGATAAGAGTCGCCAAGCAGGCGGTGGAGAAGGGCTTTAAGCTGCACCACATCGGCGATATCCTCCACGCCAAGCTGCACCAGGACTTCGGGCGTATCTTCGATAAGATACAGGTAAAGCTCTACACCGAGGAAGATAAAGTAAAAGCGG
>CAYNFV010000085.1:0-4560 GCA_964396645.1 uncultured Dehalococcoidales bacterium | reverse complement strand
CCACCCAGCACGGCATCATCGTGGTCAACGCCCCCACCGGCAACACCATCTCCGCTGCCGAGCACACCATCGCCCTCATGCTGGCTCTGGCCCGCAACATTCCCCAGGCCAACACCGTGCTCCGGGGGGGAGAGTGGCGGCGCTCCGACTTTATGGGCACCGAGGTCAGGAACAAAACGCTGGGCATATTAGGCTTGGGCAACGTCGGCTCGGAGGTGGCTAAGCGCGCCCGCGGGCTGCAGATGAAGCTCATCGGCTACGACCCCTTCATCTCCACCGAACACGCCCGTCACCTCCAGGTGGAGCTTGTCCCCATCAAGCAGCTGCTCCAGGAATCGGACTTTATCACCCTCCACATGCCCCTGAACGATTCCACCAAGGGCATGATTGGGACTAAGGAGCTGGCTATGGTCAAGCCCACCGTTAGAATCATTAACACCGCCCGCGGCGGGCTCATTGACGATGAGGCGCTGGCCAAGGCGATTAAGGAAAAGAGGGTGGCTGGGGCGGCTATTGATGTCTTCCCCACCGAGCCCTGCACCCAGAGCATCCTCTTCGAGGACGACAGCATAATCGTTACCCCCCACCTGGGCGCCTCCACCGCCGAGGCTCAGGCTTTGGCCGCCACCGACGTCGCCGAGCAGGTGGTCGATATATTCCAGGGGAAACCACCCCGCTACCCCGTCAACGCCCCGTTTATACCCTCGGAGACCCTTTCGGCGCTGGCGCCCTTTATCAAGGTAGCCGCTACGCTGGGACGGCTGGTTTCACAGCTTGCCGAGGGGCAGACCAACTCCGTGCAGATTAGATACGAGGGAGAGATTTCTAATTATGATACCAACTCACTCAAGGCCGCCGTACTGGGTGGGCTTCTGGAGGGGATAAGCGAAGAGCGGGTCAATATTGTTAACGCCGATATCGTGGCTTCCCGCCGAGGACTAACCGTCGTTGAGCAGAAAGAGAAGGTATGCGAAAACTACGCCAGCCTCGTCACCGTCGAGGTCACCACCAGCGCCGGCGCCACCATCGGCGCTGGGACGGTGATACACGGCGAATCGCATATCGTCAGAGTCAACAACTTCTGGATGGATATCGTGCCCACGGGCGGCTACTTCCTCTTCTGCAACCATAAGGACAGGCCCGGTCTTATCGGCGCCGCCGGCAATATAACCGGCGAGGCCGACATTAACATCAGCGCCATGCACCTCTCACGATTGAAGCTCCGCGGCGACGCCCTGATGATACTGGCTCTGGACGAGCCGTTACCGGAGGAAAAGCAGCAGCAGATACTTTCGCTGCCCGATGTCTACTCGGTGAAACAGGCCAAGCTCTAGTCCAGCCGATGAAGGACTAACCCCGCCGGCGCCTTGGGATAAAAGTAGGTCGCCTTGCGCGACATCTTGTCGCCGGCGTCGGCGATGGCTTTGACTGCCTCCGCTCTCACCGGGCTTAAAAGAAAGGCGAGCTGGTATTCCTGGTTTAAGACCCTTTTGACAGCATCTCGACCGTCATAGCTATAGATGATGGACTCCCCACCCAGTTCGTGGGGTATGACGCTGTCCACGATATCGACATCCAGCCTCTTATACAATTCGGAGTGGAAGTGGGGCATCATCTGGTCGGCGGCGCTGGCGTCGCGCAGCTTAAGGCGGAGCAGACGTCCTTCGTTCAGACCGAGCAGGGCTAGTTTGACCTCGCTGTCTCCCCCTGAGAGCAAACCGTCTATCTGTTTCCAGACATCGGCTTTACCGATGGGCAGTTCCTCGACCTCGAAGAACGATTTCAACCGGGCGGCAAGCTCACTCAAAGCCGCCCTGGACATACCGCGCACCAGCCGATGGGCGGGCAGGATGACCAAGCCGGGGTCGTTAAAAGCCACCAGCTCCATCATGACGAAGTTAAAGGCTTCCTCCCCCGAAACCGAGGAAGAACAGGCGCGCCGCTCCCGCTGGTAGTTAAGCGCACTCTCGTAGCGGTGGTGCCCGTCGGCGATATAGAGGGGCTGGTCGGCGAGACTGGCGCTTAGCTGATTGATAGCCTCAGGCTCGTTTATGGCCCAGAGCCTATGCCTCTCGCCATCGATTTCGCCGGAGCCGAGCAGGGGTGGGCTTTTTTCCTTTTGCGTAAGCAGTGGTGAGACCTGTCCCTTATCCTCAAAGAGAGCCAGTATGGGGCTGGTGTTGGCCTGGCAGACCCAGAGCAGGCTGAGTCTATCGCTGGTGTGCTCGGCGAGCGTGCCTTCGTGGGGGCGGACGACGTTATCCGCCCACTCCTGCAGGCGCACGCCGGCGATGATACCGCGCCGCCGGTACTCCCGGCCGTTATGCTTAAAATAGTGGTCGTGGAGGTAGACAGAGGGCTTCGCGTCGGTGACCAGAACCTTTTGCGCCAGCCACCGCTCCAGGATAGCCGCCGCACGGGTATACTTATTATCCCTGGTCGTGTCCTGGGGCAGCTCCCGGTTGTGCTCCAGGCGGACGAAGTTGTATTGGCTACGCTGGTAAAGCTCCTGTTGCATCTGGGGGGAAATAACATCATAGGGGGGACAGATAACCTCGGCCAGCTCCCTGACCTTACTCTGGTTGTAGTGCACCCCCGGGAAGGGGTGAATCTCAGCCATAGCTCTCTCTTTCCAACCTAGTTTAACCCATAGTTCGGCAGGGGCACAAGTTGGCTACCAGATAACCACTACATCCTGAATCACGTCGTCCCAGGACGGTATTATATAGCCATTCAAGATAGCGTAGCTCCGCCCGATTTCCACCCTTACCTCGTCGTCGAACTGGGGTTCGAAATAGACCAGCCCCCGGTCAACGGTGTCGAAGGCGATTATGGCATGCCCCGAATCCGGATAGCGTAACTCGACGAAGGCGCAGCGCCAACCCTGCGCCTCGGCGTTATTACAGACGTCCCGGGAAAAGTGGCTGCAAATATAGCTATCTTCGTCATATTCATTCCGGTCGGTGTGGTCAGCGCGTATAAAAGCCACCGCCTCAGCATAGGTGGGGTCTCTCAAGATATAGCCGTGCCCGACGCCGGCTTCCACCCCGTCCGCATAGCCCTCCGTGTAGCCAGCGGCTTGCCCCTCGTCGTAGCCGTCGCTCACACCCAGGTTATAACCTTCGTCGTAGCCATCCTGGTTGCCCGTTATATAGCCGACCTTTTGCCCCCCCAGGAAGCCCTCGTCATAGCCGCTGGCGTCGCCCGCGACGTAAGCCGCGTTATAAAGGATAAAACCACCCCCACCCACCGCCGCCAGGATGCCGATTGATATCAAAATTCGTCTCAGCCACATTTCACTGTCCCCCTTCTGCTGATAACATTATATCGTTTTATCTTTTGCCCAGCCAGCGGGTGTGCTATAATCTTGCCACAAAACGTACCTAGAGGGTGTACTGTGGCTGACACGAACCAGGCAAAAAAGCGGATAGAGAAGCTAAAGTCGGAAATCAACCACCATAACTACCGATATTATGTGCTCGACAGTCCCGAGATTTCCGACGCCGAGTACGATGAGATGATGCGGGAGCTGCAGGCGCTGGAGGCGGAATACCCCCAGTTTTTAACCCCCGACTCCCCCACCCAGCGTGTCGGGGCGGCGCCCGTGGAAGCCTTCGGCGTCGTCGAACACCCCCTCCCCCTGCTTTCCTTAAGCAACGCCTTCTCTGAAGAGGAGCTGGCCGCCTGGTACAAGAGGACGCTGAAGTTGGCCGGCAGCGAGAAGTTCGACTTTGTCGTTGAGCACAAGATGGACGGCTTGGCCGTGGCGCTGACCTACGTTGACGGGAAATTCACCACTGGCGCCACCCGCGGCGACGGGCTGCGCGGCGAAGACATCACCCAGAACCTGAAGACGGTGCGGAGCATCCCTTTATCGGTGAGGGGTGACTTTCCGCCCCGATTCGAGGTGCGCGGCGAGGTATTTTTACCCAAGGCAGGCTTCGAGAAGCTGAACCGCGAAAGGGCGGAGGAAGGGCTGCCGCTATTTGCTAATCCGAGAAATGCCGCCGCCGGCTCGGTGCGCCAGCTCGACCCCCGCATCACCGCCAGGCGCCCGCTCGATATCTATATCTATATGCTCGGCTACGCCGAGGACAAGCCCACCCCACCCACCCACTGGGAGACTATGGAATACCTGAAATCACTGGGCTTCAAGATAAACCCCAACAACCAGCTGCTTAAGAGCATTGATGAGGTCGAAGGTTATTACAATAAATGGGTGGAGAGGAGAGAGAGCCTCCCCTACGAAGCCGACGGCGTCGTGGTCAAGGTCAACCAGATTGCGCTGCAGGAGCGCCTGGGCGATGTCGGCCGCGAGCCGAGGTGGGCAATCGCCTACAAGTTCCCCGCCGTCCAGGGCAATACAGTCCTAAAGAACATTGAAATCAGCGTGGGGCGGACGGGCACGCTCAACCCCTACGCCGTCCTGGAGCCGGTGGCGGTGGGCGGCGTCACCATCAAGCAGGCCGCCCTGCACAATGAAGACGACATCCGGCGCAAGGACATCCGCGTCGGCGACACCGTGATTATCCAGCGCGCCGGCGAGGTCATTCCCCAGGT
>CAYNFV010000084.1:0-4797 GCA_964396645.1 uncultured Dehalococcoidales bacterium | reverse complement strand
GAGCCGGCTGAGGTTCAGTCCTTATATCAGGGACGCCTGGGTTCTAGGCGGCCCGAATGGAGCCTATGCCTCGGCAATCCTAATAATTGACTTTGAGAGCGTCGGCAGGTGGGCCGGGGAGAAGAGGGTGGCTTATACCACCTTCACCGAGCTTTCTCAGAAGCCAGAGGTTTACCAGTTAGTGAAGAAGGATATAGATAGAGTGAATCAGACTTTACCCCCGGGCACTAAGATCAGGAAATACGTCAATCTGCACAAGGAATTTGACCCTGACGAGGCTGAGTTAACCCGAGACAGGAAGCTGAGGAAGGCATTTATGCAGGAGCGCTACCGCAAGCTTATCAATGCCATCTATAGTAACCAGACTGAGGTGCCCGTAGAAGCCCAGGTCAGATACCGGGACGGGCGGATGGGAAAAATAAAGACTACCCTTATCATCCAGTCTGTTAAAGGAGCTGGCCGGTGACCTTCTTTCTACAGTTAGTGATAAGCGGTTTTTCCCTAGGGATGGTCTATGCCCTGATTGCTATAGGCTTTGTCATTATCCTCAAATGCTCCAAGGCATTTAATATTGCCCAGGGGCACTTTGTCATGATTGGCGGTTACTTAGGCTTTACCTTCTTGGTAACCTTCCATCTGCCGGTATGGGCCAGCCTGCTGGCGGCGATAGCCGTGGCTATTGTGATGGGCTTGTTGATAGAACGCTTAACCCTACGCCCCTTAGTGGGACAACCGGTACTGGCGGTAATCATGATGACCATAGCCTTGGCAACTGTGCTAGAAGGGTTGGCCACCCTGATCTGGGGTGGTGAATATAAGACATACCACGGATTGCTGCCGACTATAACCCTAAAAATTGGTGAGCTATCCATTCCCCCATCGACGTTAATTGGAATAATGGTCTCTATTGTTACCGTAGCTATACTCATGATTTTCTTCCGCTACACCAAAAGGGGGCTGGCAATGAGAGCCACCGCCGAGGATGAGCAGGTGGTGCAGAGCGCCGGCATCAAGGTAACCACCGTTTATGCCCTCTCCTGGGTAATTGCCTGTGTTGTTGGTGTCATCAGCGGCATCCTCTTAGGTGGCGTATCTGGTGTTCAGATAATACTGGCTAATGTCGGGCTAAAGGCATTCGCTGTGGTGCTGCTCGGGGGGATAAACTCAATCGGTGGGGCTATTATAGCCGGGATGATACTGGGCATACTAGAGAATGTAGCCGCTGGCTACCTGGACCCGCTCTTACCGGCCGGCGGTGGGCTGGCTGACGTCTTCCCCTTTATCATCATAATAATCGTGCTAGTCTTCAGGCCTCACGGTCTATTTGGTCTGGCAGAAATAGAAAGGATTTAATAAATGGCTTTGCCCAGCGGAACCTTTAACCAGAGCTACGCTCAGGATATGACTATATTCCGCACCAAGACGCAGTGGCTAATGCTGCTTGCCTTCCTTGTCTTTCTTTTCACCAGCCCGCTCTATTTCAGCGACAGAATACTGACCCTAATGACCATAATCGGTATCACCGTTATCAGTGTTCACGGCCTTAATATTTTAACGGGCTATTGTAATCAAATCTCCATAGGTCATGCCGGCTTTATGGCGGCAGGTGGCTTTACCTCGGCTGTCCTCTGTACCAAGCTTGGCTGGCCATTCTGGGCAGCCCTGCCCTGTGCCGCCCTAATGGCGGGACTGGTGGGCATCTTATTTGGCTTACCATCACTGAGGATCAAGGGCTTCTACCTGATTATGGCGACCATAGCCGCCCACTTTATCATCATATGGTTTATACTTCAATTCCATGATATCACTGGTGGTATTTTTGGTTTAGCTGCGCCCAGGCCTGAAATAGGCAGCTTTGTCTTCAAGTCCAAAGCCAGCTACTTCTACCTGGTGATGATAATCGCCTGTATGGCGACATTCGTGGCTAAAAACATCGTCAGGACCAAGGCGGGCAGAGCCTTCATTGCCATCCGAGATAATGAGCTGGCGGCTGAGGTCATGGGGGTCAATCTGTGGGCTTATAAGCTGCTGGCATTCTTCCTCGGCTGCGTTTTTGCCGGCGTGGCTGGCGCGCTTCTGGTTCACTACTATGGCTGGGCCTCCCCTGACCAGTTTCCCTTTTTTAATTCAGTGTGGTACCTGGGCATGCTGATTGTCGGTGGTATGGGCAGCACCATGGGGGCTATCTTTGGCGCCGTGTCCCTCAAGCTGCTGGATGAGCTGGTCATCATTCTGGGCCCGATGATAGCCGCGGTTGTTCCCGCCATTGCTGCCCAGGCAGCCGCTTCACTCGGCCTCATCACGCGCGGACTAGTAATTATCATCTTCCTCATCTTTGAGCCCAGGGGGCTGGCTCACCGGTGGGAGATGGTCAAGGCATATTACCGGCTATGGCCTTTCTCGCATTAAGAAGGCAAAACTAATTTAATAAAGGGGGTGATCGAATTCGATAAAAAAGCTAATTCGTGGGGTGGACTGAATCTTAAACAGAAAGGAGTAGAAATGTCTAAGTTTAAGTGGATATTGATAGCTTCCCTGGTTATTATGCTGTTAGCAGTGCCAATGTTTGGTGCCTGTGGAGAGGAGGAAGTAACACCGCCTCCGCCATCAGATGGAGGAGAACCTCCGCCAGTTGAGTACACACTATACATTGGTGGCAGCTTCCCCTTGACCGGCCCCTACCCTGAGGACGGTGCAGCGGTTCTGGCTGCCTTTCAGGACTATGCCGCTTATGTAAACGAAACCCATAAGCTGGCTCCGTGGCGAACCGAGACATTCCCCGAGAATGTAACCCTGGAGGTGAAGTGCCTGGATGATGAGGCCAACCCAGAGAAGGCGCTGACTAGCTATGAGATGCTTAAGGCCGATGGACTCCTGGTCTACAGAATATCGGGGTCGGGAATAGCGCAGGCAATAATGGCCAGGCTGCAGGAGGACAACGTCGGTGCCACTACTATGGCTTCTGGACCCTATCTCCTAGCGCCGCCAAAAACCATCTTCATGAATTACCCTATTTATACCGATCAGGTCGCCGGCATCGCTGACTGGTTCATGGAGAACTGGACAGAAGACAGGGCGCCAAGGGTTAGCTATTTTACCAATGATTCCTTCGGTAGGACAATTATGATACCTGAGATGGATGCCTATCTGGAGAGCATTGGGTATGAGCTGGTTAGCCCTGGCCAGATTATATCTACGGTACCTACGGCACCACCAACCACCGCGCTTTTGTGGCTGAAGGAAAACAATGTTGACCTTACCCTTGGTGCCATGCTTACCGCCGGTTCAGAACCGTCGCTGTTAGAGGCGGATAGGCTTGGTATGGGACCCGACCTGGACTACGAGATAACCTTTGGCTTTGCCTCACCAGCTCACCTCGTTGTGTATGTTCGGGATATGGGTGCTCAGGGAGATGGCTGTGTCGTCGCTGGTAGCTACCCCCCCTGGGATGACCCCTGTGACGGGATGGTGTTCTGTAACTACATACAGGAAACTTATCGCCCTGACGACCGAGTCACCCACATCATGTATCCGCACGGCATTGTTGAGGCTATGATTCAGGTTGAGGCATTAAGGCTTGCCCTAGAAAATACTGGAAAGTCTGCTGACCAGCTAACGTCGGCTGATGTGTTGAATTACGGCTTCTACATGATTAATAACCTTGACACCGGTGGCATAATCCCTACCCCGATGACCTTTGGCCCGACTGATGTTGAAGGTGCTGATGCGGTACGTGTTGACCAGGCCCAGAATGGTGAGGTAGTGTTATTGGGTACCTGGCCACTTCGACACATCTATACGCAAGAATAACTTAATAACTATTAGTCCGGGAGCTCTATTGCAATAGAGCTCCCGGAAGCTCCCATTACCTTTAAGGCTGGAGAAGAGAATAAACGGGAAAAGGCGGGCTGGCCAGGGTGTGCCACTCGGGGTTTTTCACCGTCGTCAGGCTCTCCCACCCTCCCTGTAGTAGTGGCTTAAGCAGGGCAAGTGGCAGCCCGCCTTTTCCATTAGATTATACGTTTCTTTTTAATAGTCGACAATAGCTTGCTTCGTGCCACCACAGGGGCTAAAATGGAGGTCAAGATGGGCTCACTACAACCGGACTTATCTATTTTCAATGAGTTTAATTTCGACAGGCCGCCCGTAGGCGTTAAGTTCCTGCCCCATAAACCGAAGGGATTGGAGAGGCTAGATAAGATTCTAGACTTTTGCGAGATGCTCCCCGAAGCACAAGAGGGAAATGCTTTCTACGTTACCAAAGAAAACTTTAGCTGCATCGGGCCGCTGACACTGGGCATGATAGAGCATGAGCCCATTTTCGAGAGCGGGCAGGTGGGACCCAAACTGGAAGTCCTCAAGGACATACGCGCCAATCAGAGAATCTATGATGTAATCCCCAAAATGCGTAAGGGCGCCGTTAACTATGTCGCCTTCGCGCCTCTGGACAAACTTACATTCGAGCCAGACGTGCTAATTGTTACCGCTAACGTGAGTCAGGCTGAAACCTTGTTGAGAGCCTTAAGCTACAGCAGCGGGAGGATGTGGTCGGCGAAGGGGACGACGGTTATCGGCTGCGCCTGGCTATACGTTTACCCATACTTGAGCGGCGAAATGAATTTTACCATCACCGGTTTCGGTCACGGCATGAGAGCCAGGAGGCTTTTCCCCGAAGGCCTGATAGTCATGTCCATCCCTTATGACCTGCTCCCCAATATGATAGAAAATCTGCGGGATATGAAATGGGTTCCTCTCTCCTACACTTTAGGCAGAGAGGGGCATAAGAAGAGGGTTAAG
>CAYNFV010000083.1:0-4819 GCA_964396645.1 uncultured Dehalococcoidales bacterium | reverse complement strand
TTATCTTAAAGCTAAACCAGTGCCGATACAGCCCCGTTTACCGCCGTAAAGGCCAGGATAATTACGCACAGTATCAGGCTTATCGCCCCAACTACCCTCTGTCGCTTCTCTGCCTTAGCCAGCTCGGGAGAAGGCCCCTTGGCCGCCAGCTTCGCCAGCTTGGGGAAGACGCTCTGCAGCATATAGATGCCCACGATAATCAGGATGAGGACAAAGATATGCTTGAGCACGAGGAAGAGCGTCCAGGTATCGCCGAAGTCGAAGGTTTCGTAGGCGCTGTTCATATACATCATGACGATGCCGGTGCCGATGAAGACGCCTATGCAGACATAGACCATCATGCGGAACCTCTTCATTACCCCACCCCAAAGACGCATCATCATCGGCGGTTCCAGGCTCTCCTTGGCGGCGGGTGAGAGAACCAGTACGTTGATAAATACGCCCCCAATCCACATCACCGTGGCTAAAAGGTGCAGCCAGTTCATCGCCGATAGAATGGCCAGTTCCGAGCTAGTATAATCCATGATAAAACCCCCTTCTTTTTTAATAAAACAGACGGTTGATTATAGGCAATAATTCTACGTCATTCAAACCTCTCTCGGCGGGTCAGCCATATCTTTGGCTTCGTCGTTCTTCTTCGTATATCGTATTACGCCCCCCGGTGGGACGACGACCACGATAGTCCCCTCGTGCGCATTGTCGAGGTTCTTCTTAGTAGTGCCGTCGGCCCGGAGCTGCCCCTCGTAGCTGCCGTCGGTGGTCAGCACCTCGGCGCCGCACTCCTCCAGGGCTATGGCTGCCGATTGGTGCGGAAAGAGCCCCCGCTTAATCTCGCCGAGAGAGCTATGTTCCAGCTTCTTGCTGCTCGCTTTCTGTTTCGTCGAGATAACGGCCAGCTTCGGGCCCATCTTCTCGTAGACATCCAGCGGCGTGCTGTGCATGCTGCCGTGGTGAGCCACCTTGACCACGGCGGCGGAAAGATAGTTGACCATCTTCTTCACCAGCGGATCGTGGGTACTGGTCCTTTCCACCATGGGGAATTCCTGGCAAACGTGCGACCAGCTGTCGAACTCGGCGTCGCCGGCCAGGATGACCACGGAACGCCCCGCTTTCCTCTCGGCTTCTTCGCTCTTATTACCCTCGTACTCCTCGGACTTCCTGATAATGACGTTTTCCTTATTATTCTCAATCCTGAGCACGACGGAGCCGTTGTTCATATCGACGCCGTAAGTGGCGAAGCGGTTCCGCAGCGTAACCGAAGGTGACAGAGCGGTTATCAGCACGTGGGGGAAATACCACTCCATCCCCGAGGAAACCCTCACCATCCTGATTTTCTCATTGATAACGCCCTCCAGGATGCGGATATAGGTCTGCGACTTATGGCGGAAGCCACTCTCCCATAATTCTTCAGGACAATACTGACTTTTGATAATAGCGGGTATGCCGCTGATATGGTCGGAGTGGGGGTGGGTGGCGCAAACGAAGGCAAGCCGCGACGGCTCCACACCGGCGTTAGTCATCAGTTTCCTCAGGTAGTCCAGCGTCTTGACACTGTCCTTACAGTCAACGAGCCCGTAACGCCTCCGGCCACTATCATCGGCGGGAAGCTCCACCACGATGTTGTCGCCGAAACCTACATTCAGAAAATGGAGGACTAAATCATCGGGTTTGATTTCTTCGGGCTCTTGGGCCGCTGTAGTCATTTCAGCCACCCCCTTCCAGGGCCGTCAGGTATCTCTCCTTGACTTGCTCTTTGCTTTGTTCGTCGATATCCAGGAAGCCTATCTTTTGTTTTTTAGCTGCCGTGAACATGTCTGCATCTCCCTTCATCGATTTTTGATGAAGTTCCACGCCCACGTAACAAACCTGCCCCTCGTGCAGATTATCCCAGGACCACTCTCCGGCAGCTCCCTCCGGTATGCCCATCTTCTCCCAGTCTTCCGGGCCCACCAGACGCTCCACCTCATCCTCCCAGCACTTGGGATCGTCCCCCAACATCTCCTCACCAGGCTTCAGGTCAGCGACCAGGATGCGGATAATGTCTTCGGCTAACCTCTCGTCGATGGTGATGCGCTGCACCTTTTGCGGACTTTTCATAGGCTTTACCTCCCCTTTTTGTGGCTAAATAAAAAAGGGCACCAGCTACCATCGCAGTCTCCGACGGTCCCAGTACCCTCATTTTTCCCCATCAGCCCCCCGCATAATTATTAAAGGTTGTCACCGGTTGGGGCTTGAATTTTAGCCACCTGGCATAAGTTTGTCAATGCCCCCTAATGTATTATCCCATACCCCCCACTCACCGCGTCCCGGAAGATGCCAAGCTCGGGCGGATAGAAGGTGAAGACGCCGAAAGCCGCCGCCAGCAGGATGACCATTATTATCCCCACCCCACCAAGCCACCTCGGCCACTGCTTCAGGGTCAATATCTTATAGCTGGCCAGTTGCCCCAGCGCCACGGCGACGAAGAATATCGAAATATCGACGGCTAAAATCTCCTCGCCGAAGATAGCCGTATAGGCGTAAAAGAGGGCGGCGATAACCGCGGGCATAATATAGATACCGATGGCTTTGCCGATAAAGAAGTTATGGGCCGAGCGCTTAAGGAAGGGATACTCGATAATGGCATAAAACAGGGCCGGCCAGAAGGCTATCTTAAAGTGCTCCCAGACGCTCTCATTGACGGCGGCGATAACGCCCACGGGCGACAAGCCGCCCGCCCACTCGAAGAGGAAGTGGAACATCGCCCCCGCAATGAAGATAACCCCGATGCCGATAAGCTCCCACTTT
Source organism: uncultured Dehalococcoidales bacterium (assembly GCA_964396645.1). Taxonomy (GTDB): domain Bacteria; phylum Chloroflexota; class Dehalococcoidia; order Dehalococcoidales; family BS750m-G39; genus E44-bin88. The sequence continues at coordinate 2,032 of CAYNFV010000083.1, read as the reverse complement.
AAAACCGACCTCTTCATAAGCTACCCTCAAGATAAACATTACAAGCAGCTCGTGCTTCTGTCAATACCTCAAAGCCTTACTCCCTAACCAGCGCCATAATCCCCAGCATAGCTACAAAGGCGAGACCGGCGCCGAGGTAGAAAGGGGCAGCGGGACTGACCGCCTGCCAAAGCCAACCGGCAATCAGGCTGGCGGGCAAAAGAGCCACCCCCACCACCCCATGATAAAGCCCGTAGGCGGTGCCCCTCTTCTCCTCAGGGACCAGGTCGGCGACAAAGGCTCGCGCCACCCCCTCCACCACCCCATAGTAGAGCCCGTAGCCGGCAAAGAGCAGCCAGACCTGCCACAGCTCCGAGGCCAGGGCAAACCCCACATAGACCAGCGCGTAGATAAACCAGCCCAGGATGATAACCCGCCGCCTCCCCAACCTGTCCGATAGCACCCCCGCCGGCAGAGCGCTAACGGCGTAGCTAAGATTAAACACCACCAGCATCAAGACCACATAGATAACCGATGAGCCCAAGTTCTGCGCCCTTAAGATAACGAAGAAATCGCTGGAGTTACCCAGGGTAAACACCGCCATAACCACCAGAAACAGCTTGAAGCGGGTATCAAAACCCCACGCCTTTTTCAAGCCCACCCGATAGCCGGTGCCAGCCGAAGCCGCCTTCTTCCTCTCCCGCACCAAAAGCAGCAGCACGACTACCGCCAGCACTGCCGGCACCACCCCCACCAACACCAGCCACTGGTAGGTCTTTAAGTTAAGCTCAAACCCTCCGCCCTGAGCCAGATAGATAATGATAGCGGCAATAGCCAGCCCCAGGACGGCGCCGAAGGTATCCATCGCCCGGTGCAAGCCAAAGCCCTTACCCCGTTCCTCGGCCGAGACCGAGTCCGCCACCAGGGCATCTCGGGGTGAGGTGCGGATGCCCTTCCCCAACCTGTCGCCGAATCTGATTGCCAACACGCCACCCCAGGTTGATGCCAGATACATAAAGGGCTTGGCCAGGGTAGAAATACTGTAGCCCACTACCGCCAGAGGTTTGCGCCTCCCCACCCTATCGCTGAGCCAGCCGCTTAAAATCCTGAAGACGGCGTCGGCGCTCTCCGACAGCCCGCCGATAAGGCCGATAACGGGAGTGCCCGCCCTCAGCACATTGAACAAAAAGAGGGGGACAAGGGTAAAAATCATCTCGCTGGAAATATCAGTCAGCAGGCTGACTACGCCCAGGAAGAAGACGTTGGGGTTAAGACCGAAGAGCTTGCGCCGCACAGCAAGCTAGTATACCATATTGGTTGAGCTTAATTGACAACCAGCTTATTCACGGCTACAATATCTTCCCTGCCGAGGTAGCTCAGTCGGTAGAGCAGCGGACTGAAAATTACCCCAGCAGGAACGAACTGTTAAGCAACTTCCTCTATGATGCGGTAGAGGCATACAAATGCTACAGCCCTGTAGATAACCTCAGCACTAAGTAGGCTAAATCCCTCTATTTAAGGCTCGTGTTCTTCCTAGTCCATTGCAACGGCTAAAAGCTTGAGAAATTGCTTACAGGAATGTCTACCCTTCCTTTGCTGCATGATATGCCTTGAACCAATGCCAGACAGCGGCTAGCAAGAATCCAATCGATATTATGAGCCAAGTGGTTGTCTCCAAGCCAAGCGTTTTATCCATGGCGTCACCCACGATTCCCACTATCAAGCAGGCCCAACAAGTAAAGACGAAAGACGCCATCAACCATATCTGCTGTTTAGCACCTTTTTGGAACAGCCGCCGCTTCACATCCTTTGGAATCTCTGCCATTTTTGTTACCTCCTTCTCAGTTCTGTTTTCGTGTAATGCTAGATTAATATATTATTTCTAATTTGACAAGTGGTCTAGCAATCCGTAGGCCAATAGGAGATGTTAAGCAGTGTTAAGCAACCTCACCTTGACACCCATACTATCAATGGCTAAAATAACTGCCATAACTTCCCTGCCGAGGTAGCTCAGTCGGTAGAGCAGCGGACTGAAAATCCGCGTGTCCCCAGT
>CAYNFV010000082.1:0-4855 GCA_964396645.1 uncultured Dehalococcoidales bacterium | reverse complement strand
CGGGACCCTCGAACCTTATGGCGGCTTCTATGGTCTTGGCGGCTGCTTTCAGGTCAAAGGGGTCGATGACCTCGACGAACTTTACCCCGCAGGCTCGGGCGATATCCTCCGGCTTGAGCTGTACCGCCTCCTCGCCCATAGCCGTCCGGCCAGTGCCGGGGTGGGGTTGGAAGCCGGTCATGGCTGTGGCTGAGTTATCCATTATGACCATGGTGATGTTTGCCTTGTTATAGACGGCGTTTATCAGGGGCGGTATGCCGGCGTGGAAGAAGGTCGAGTCGCCCAGGTGGGCGACGATGGGCGCGTCGACGACGTGGGCCAACCCGTTGGCGATGCCGAAGCTGCCGCCCATACAGATGGTGGTGTCGGCGGCTTCCTGCGGGGGATTATAGGCCAGATTATAGCAGCCGATATCGCTGGGGTAGATAGCCTCTACCTCCTTTCCGTACTCTCTGACTACCTTCCGTGAGGCCAGCCTGATGGCGTAGTGGGAGGCGCGGTGAGGGCAGCCGGGGCACAAAGCCGGCGGCCTCCAGGGGAGGAGGGGGGCCGTCTCCTCGGCCAGCCTGTCCAGCTTGGTAAAGTCAACCGGTGACTTGGCTCCGGTCAGCTTGATGACGGCCTCGGTGACCCTCCTCGTCGATAGCTCACCGAACCGTGGTAACAGGTCCTTTCCGTGAATCCTAACCGGTATATTGTGCTCGCCGGCGATGGCTTTGACCTGAAGCTCGACGAAGGGGTCGACCTCCTCGGCCACCAAAACCTCCTTGACCGATTTTAATAGCTCTATCACCAGCGCCTCGGGCAGTGGGTGGGGGGTGCCAATCTTCAGTACCGAGACCCTGTCTTCAAGCCCCAGCCACTTCAGCGCCTCAATACTATAGCTGTAGGACAGCCCGCAGCCGATAATACCCAGCTTGGCGCCTTTGGCTATCTTCAACTGATTATAGGGGAGGGTGTTAGCTGCTTTCTTTATGGCATCGAACCTCTCCAGCATCAGGGGCTTGTTGAGCCTGGCTTCGCGGGGGGTATAGTTAAGCCAGTCGCGGTTCTTGACGAACTTGCCCTCTCTTTTCTCCTTCGATATCTCGCCTAATACTATATCGCTGCGGGCGTGGCCGATACGGGTTACCGAGCGGAGCATGAAGAGCTGCTTGAACCGCTCCGATAATTTAAAGGCGTCAGCCATCATGTCTTTGGCTTCCTGCACTGAGGAAGGCTCCAGGACGGGCATATAGGCCTGCAGGGCGATATAGCGGTTGTCCTGCTCGTTCTGTGAGCTCCAGGCCCAGGGGTCGTCGGCGGAGAGCAATACCAGACCTCCCTTAGCCCCCATGTAGTTGGCTGTCATCAGCGGGTCGTGAGCCACGTTTACGCCGACGTGCTTCATCGAGGCCATGGCTCTCACCCCGCATATGGAAGCGGCTAAAGCGACCTCAAAGGCTACCTTCTCGTTGACCGACCACTCGACGTATATACCGAGCTCCTTAGCCACCCCGCTCAGCGTTTCCGTTATCTCGCTGGAGGGGGTGCCGGGGTAGGCGGCGGCGACCTGGACGCCGGCCTCTATAGCTCCCCTAGCGATGGCTTCGTTGCCCAGGACGAAGAGCCTTTCTCCCGGGGCGTCAGAACTTATGGTTAGTTTTTTCAAGGGTGGCCTCCTTCCCTGGCCTGGGGGACCATTCAATCGGTCAGCCATAGGCAGTATATCCGATGCCGATAATGTAATCAAGAAACTTGTTGTGCTCGTGGGCAGGTGGTAAAATTTAAGGGTGGAAGGACTCCAGAAAGAATGTCGTTAGATAGCATTGTCGTTAAAGGTGCTAGAGAGCACAACCTCAAGAATATAGACGTCACCATACCCCGCGATAAGCTGGTGGTTATCACCGGCGTCTCCGGCTCGGGTAAGAGCTCGCTGGCCTTTGACACCATCTATGCCGAGGGGCAGCGGCGCTACGTTGAGTCGCTCTCGGCTTACGCCCGCCAGTTCCTGGGAAGAATGGAGAAGCCCGAGGTGGACTATATCGAGGGCTTGAGCCCGGCCATCTCCATCGACCAGAAGGGACCGAGCAAGAACCCGCGTTCGACGGTGGGCACGGTGACCGAGACCTATGACTACCTGAGGCTGCTCTTCGCCCGCGTGGGCCACCCCCACTGCCCCAAATGCGGGCGGGAGATTACGGCGCAGACGGTGCAGCAGATTGTGGACGCTGTCCAGAAAATCCCCCAAAAGAGCCGAATTATGATTCTGGCCCCGCTCATCAGCGACCGCAAGGGCGAATACCAGTCGGTCTTCGACGACCTGCGCAAGGCGGGCTACGTCCGCGTTCGCGTTGACGGCAAGATTCGCGAGCTATCCGAGGACATTCAGCTGGATAAATACAAGAAGCACTCCATCGCCGTGGTGGTGGACCGGCTGGTGATGGGGGAGAGCGAGCAGAGCCGCATCGCCGACTCGGTGGAGACGGCGCTCAAGCTGGGGGCGGGGGTGGTGCTGGTCTCCATTATCGACGGCGAGGAGCTTCTTTTCTCGGAGCACTTTGCCTGCGTCAACTGCGGCATCAGCCTGGGCGAGATTGCCCCTCGCACCTTCAGCTTCAACTCGCCTCACGGCGCCTGCCCGGCCTGTAGCGGACTGGGCTTCCAACTGGAGGTTGACCCCGACCTGGTTCTGAACAAGGAGCTGTCCGTTATGGAGGGGGCGATACGACCCTGGCGGTTCCACAACTGGTACCTGTGGCGGATAGAACCCCTGGCCAGGAAGGGGGGCTTTTCCCTGAATACGCCGGTGAAAAACCTGAGCCAGGAACATCTCAACCTTTTGCTCTATGGGGAGGGTAAGGAGACCCACACTTACCGCAACCGTTTCGGCAGGAAGGTGCGCATTTCCGACGGCTACGAGGGTGTTATCCCCAACCTGGAGAGGCTCTACCACGACACGGAATCGGAACAATCTCGCGCCAATATCGAGCGCTATATGGTTTCCAAGCCCTGCGCTGTCTGCGGGGGCAAGCGGCTCAAACCGGAATCGCTGGCGGTGACCGTCGGCGGCAAGAACATCGTCGAGGTCAGCGCCATGTCGGTGGCCCAGGCATTGGATTGGATAGGGGTGCTCGGCGGCAACGGCAAGAAGGCAGTGCTCAACAAACGTGAGCAGACGATAGCTCACCAGATAATAAAAGAGATTCAATCCCGCCTCGGTTTTCTCAAAGACGTGGGGTTAGACTACCTTAACCTCGACCGCGCCTCGGCTACTTTAGCCGGCGGCGAGGCACAGCGCATACGATTAGCCACCCAGATCGGCAGCGGGCTGATGGGTGTGCTCTATATCTGCGACGAGCCGACCATAGGCCTGCACCCCGCCGACGACTTTCGTCTCATTGAAACTCTAAAAAGACTTAGAGACCTGGGCAACACCATCGTCGTCGTCGAGCACGACGAAGCCATGATGCGCGCCGCCGACCACATCATTGATATGGGGCCCGGCGCCGGGGAGCACGGCGGCTATATCGTGGCCACCGGTAGTTTGGACAATATTATTAAATGCGCCGAGTCCATAACCGGCCAGTACTTAAGCGGTGCCAAGAAAATCCCTTTGCCCCTGAAGCGCCGCCCCGGCAACGGCGCCGAGATTGTTATCAAAGGTGCCAGGCAGAATAACCTCAAGGATATCGATGTCCACATCCCGCTGAGTAAATTCGTCTGCATCACCGGCGTTTCCGGCAGTGGCAAGAGTACGCTCATCGACGATATTCTCTACAAAAAGCTGGCGCAGCTCTTCTACCGCTCGCGTGAGAGGCCCGGCGAGTGCGATGAAATCATCGGCACCGAGCACATCGACAAGGTGGTCAATATCGACCAGTCGCCCATCGGGCGCACCCCCCGCAGCAACCCGGCCACCTATACCGGCACCTTTACCCCCATCCGCGAGCTTTTCGCCACCGTCCCTGAGGCCAGGATGAGGGGCTACAAGCCGGGGCGCTTTTCCTTCAATGTTAAGGGCGGGCGCTGCGAGGCCTGCCGGGGGGAGGGCTACATCCAGATTGAGATGCAGTTCCTGCCCGACGTCACCGTCGCCTGCGAGGTCTGCAAGGGGAAGCGCTATAACCGCGAGGCACTGGAGATTCGCTTCAAGGGCAAGAACATCGCCGAGGTGCTGGATATGACGGTGGAGCAGGCGCTAGCCTTCTTTGAGCATTTCCCCAAGGTAAAGAACAAGCTGCAGACGCTGCGGGACGTGGGGTTGGGCTATATCCGCCTCGGCCAGCCCGCGCCCACGCTTTCCGGCGGCGAGGCGCAGCGGGTGAAGCTGGCCACCGAACTGTCCAAGCGCTCTACGGGGCGGACGCTCTATATCCTCGATGAGCCGACCACGGGGCTTGCCTTTGAGGATGTGGCCGCGCTGCTACGAGTGCTACAGCGCCTGGTTGACGGCGGTAATACGGTGGTCGTTATCGAGCATCACCTTGACGTGATGAAGAATGCCGACCATATCATTGACCTGGGTCCGGGGGCCGGCGACAGCGGCGGCCAAGTCATCGCCACCGGCACCCCCGAGGAGGTAGCTAAAGAAAGATCATCAGCCACCGGTCAATACCTGAGTCGGGTGTTGCATAGAGGCAAGGATATGGAGTATGCTTTAAGAGCTTGACCCGTTCTGGCCGATAGTTAAGGAGGCGCATGACTCGCGACGAAGCACTTGATTCTATCGAAGCCAATGTAGAGAACAAGAACACCATCAAACACATGTTGGCTACCGAGGCTATTATGCGGGCTCTGGCCAAACGTCTGGGTGAGGACGAGGAGGAGTGGGGGCTTACCGGGCTGCTGCACGACATCGACATGGAGCTCACCG
>CAYNFV010000081.1:0-4899 GCA_964396645.1 uncultured Dehalococcoidales bacterium | reverse complement strand
CTGGCACCGGCCATAATAAACTCCAGGGCGTCTTCGGCTGTAGAAATACCGCCGATGCCCACCACGGGCAGCTTAACGGCCTGAGCCACCTCGTAGACCATGTAGAGGGCGATGGGCTTTATCGCCGGCCCCGATAGACCACCGCTGATATTGCCCAGCAGCGGTCTTCGTTTCGATATGTCGATGGCGATGCCCTTAATCGTATTTATCAGGGATATGGCGTCGGCGCCGGCCTCCGCCACCGCTTTAGCCACCCCGACGATATCCCCTGTGTTTGGGGTCAGCTTGACCATTAGCGGCAGCGATGTCGCCTTCTTCACCGCCGCCGTAACCTTAGCGGCGAGTAAAGGGTCAGCCCCGAACTCGGCGCCCCCGGCTTCGACGTTGGGGCAGCCGATGTTGACCTCGAGGCCACTTATTTTCCCCACCCCATCCAGCTTTTTAGCCAGCTCGGCGTACTCCTCAACCGTTTCCCCCAGGATATTAACGATAACGGGAACACGCCACTTCGCCCAGATAGGCGCCTTTTCTTTGATGACGGCTTCGACGCCGATGTTCTGCAGCCCGATGGCGTTGAGCACGCCACAGGGCGTCTCCGCCAGCCTCGGCTGGGGATTGCCCTCTCTGGGCTTCAGGGTAGTCCCCTTACAGACGATAGCCCCCAGCCGCTGAATATCAAAGAGGTGCTCGTACTCGGTGCCCCAGCCGAAGGTTCCCGAGGCCGTCATCACCGGGTTGGCCAATAGTAATCCCCTTTTGTTCCTGGGCGCCAGTTCTACCGAGAGCTTCAAAGCCGGCTCCTTATAAATCGAGCACGGTGCCCGCATTATTGAAGAGAAAGCGGTCGCTGAACTCTTGGGCCATTACTACCGTGGCCGCCATCCCCGTGCAATGACAAACCCCCAGCCTCCCCACCCCCAGCTCCTTGAGTGCGGCTATAGTCAGCCAGATACGTTCCTGGCTGGCGTTAACCAGGTGGCAGCCGCCAATAACGGTGTCTATCTTTTTCACCCCGCTTAAGTTTTGGGCGTGGTAGAGGGTATTGATAATGCCGCGGTGGGCGCAGCCCAGGATAACCACCAGTCCGGGCGGGGTCTTTATGATTAACGCCTGGTCGTCCCGAAAGATGTCGGGCTCGAAATTCCCGTCAGCCTTCACCACCAGTAAGGGCTCAATATCCTCGTAATCGGTCACCATGGGCACCTCGCCGCTGGTCATTATCGAGTCGCTGATGGCTACCGGTTCCGCCGTCAGCCGAAACTTGGCCCCTAACTCTTCCAGCTCTTTTCGGGAGAAGGGGATGCCAATGTAGCGCGACTCTCCGTTCTCGCTGGTGGCGTATTTTGACTGCCAGATATCGGGGTGGGCGATTACCTCAATCTCCTTAGCCATTTGGCTCAATACCTGCTTGAGCCCACCGGTATGGTCGAAGTGGCCGTGGCTTAAAACAATCCTGTCGACCTGGCTTAAATCAACGCCCAGCAGTTTGGCGTTGTGTACCGTGGAGACGCTCTGGCCCGTGTCGAAGAGGACTTTAGCTTCCTCGCTCTCCACCAGGATGCTCAAGCCCCACTCCGCCAGGAGGCCGTCCCCGCCCGCCGTATTCTCGCTCAAGGTGGTGATGCGCAGTCCCATTTTTACCCCCTAATGGTGGTGACTAGTATAGGCCATATCCTGTCCGTCAGCAACCTTCCTGATGAACAAGAGCGGAAAGACGATGTCGCTCATACAGCAGGGGAGCCAGACGGCCAGGAAGAGGAAGACGAAAATCAAGGGCAGCAGGGGCACCCAGGAAGCGGTGCCGAAGGCGGTGAAATAGAAGAGCGAAGCCCAGGTGCTTAAGAGCACGTGCCCCGAGTGGGGTATCTTGGTGGACTGCTTCCAGTAGCCGATGGCGATGCCGATAGCCGCCGCCGCGTTTATCACTATCCACTTTGGTATGCCCAGGTAGGGAAACGCCCCCGTCTCGATAAAGGGCAGGTGGAAGCCGATATCAATACTCAGTGTGCTCCCCTCGACGAAGGGGATTACGGCGTCGCTTAAGGTGGCGATGCCCACCGAGCCGAAATAGCCGATTAGAATCGCCGCCCAGAGCCGCCCCCGGCTATATCTCCGGTATATGGCGGTGGTCACCAGGGCGCTCAGAATGACGTGCAGGGGGTGCAGAGTATAGAAGATGGACTCGGAAACAGAGGCGGGGACATCGGTGATGAGAATGATAGCCATGACGATAATGCCACTCACCGCCCCCAGCGCTGTGAAGGGGGCGTGGGCTTTGAGCTCGCGCAGTATTCGTCTAAGCATTCTGCTGACAGTTCTGGCAGCGCCCGATGAACTCGAGCAGGTGTCCCTCTATCTCAAAGCCGGTCTCCCGGCAGAGCCTCTCCTCCAGCTCAGCGAGGTGGTAGCCGCTGAAGTCGATAACCTCGCCGCATTCAGCGCAGATAAGGTGGTGGTGGTGTCCCACCGCGGCGGTGGTGTAGCTGTGGCCCCCCCTCGCGTGCAGCTCGCAGATAAGCTCTAATTTGGCCAGTATCTCCAGGGTGCGGTAGACGGTCACCAGCCCGATGGTAGGGTGGTCCTGCCGCACCTTCTGGTAGAGGGCGGCGGGGGTGAGGTGGTCGGGGCTGGAGGCAATGGTGCCGATTACCGCCCGGCGCTGCGGGGTGAGCTTGTAGCCATTGCGCTTGAGTGTTGCCGTTATCTTCTTTTCGGAAAGTTTCATCTTAAGCCTCTAAATGAAAAAGATTATCATTTGTATCTATGATTTTATATTTTATCACGGTTGTCAAGACCCCGTTGGAAATTCTAAGCACGAAATCCGAAATCCTTAAATTTTAGGATTTAGATATTAGGATTTCGATATTCTCCCGGTGGGCGGGAATAGATAAAATGGGGGTGGGGTGACACCTATCATAGCTTACCCCTAAAAATCCCCAAATATGTCTGGGGGCATTGACCAAACAGAATAATTGAGATACACTTGAGGTATAGTAGCGCTATTCGCCAAAGGCTTATAGCGCTAGTCCTTCTGCCCAATCAGTGCTTTCGCGCCAAATCGTCAACCATGATGCTTGGCTGCCAGCGCAGCTAAGCCGGGGGAGGGAAAGATGAAGAAGAAGACGGAAAGAACGAATATAGGCTTCAATCTGCTGCGTGCCCGCTTGGAAAGAGAGCGAAAGCGGCTCAATGGAGAATTGGAGCAGCTTAAGTCCACCGTCCGTCCGGCTGACGAACGGCGTGAAGGTAGCCCCTTCGGCAAACGGGAGGAAGAGGCTACCGAGAGCTTTGAACTGGAGAGGCGGCTGACCCTGGAAAAGAGGCTTAGAGCCCAGCTGGCTGATGTGGAGCACGCCCTGAAGAAGTTCGAAGAGGGGACCTATGGCCTTTGCGATAACTGCGGCAAGCCGATAGCCCCGGAGCGACTGGAGGCGCTGCCCCAGGCCAGCCTGTGCCTGGACTGCAAGGCGCGCCTGGCGAAGGAGGGCAAAGGTAAGTAATCCCCGCGACGGGCGTTGGCAGCTATATTTTTTCCTTATCGCCTTCGGCGTGCTGGCTGCCGACCAGCTCACCAAGCTCTGGATAAGGTCCACTCTGGATGTCGGTGAGACGCTTTGGCAGGCGGGAATCTTCAGTATCGTCCGTAGCAATAATACCGGCTCCGCCTTCGGCCTATTTCAGGGACATGCATTAATCATAGCCATCGTCGCCTTCGTCGTCATCGCCCTGCTGCTCTTCTACGTCCTCTGGGCTCACCGCCGCTACCCCCTTTTCGTTGGCCGCCTGAGCTGGGTGGCGCTGGGCTTAATCTTGGGCGGCATCATCGGTAACCTCATCGAAAGGGTGTTGAACCTCATCGACCCGTCGCGCTTCGTCGGCGTTACCGATTTTATCAGCGTCGGCTGGTGGCCCTCCTTCAACATTGCCGATTCGTCGCTGGTGGTGGGCACCATTATCCTGGCTTTATCCCTGCTGCTCATGATAATAAAGCCGGATTCGTCGTGAGGAGTCATGGACAAGTCATACCGCCTTACCGCTGATGGGGAGGCCCGTCTCGATAAATATGTCTGTGCCCAAGTCCCCGAGCTTTCCCGCACCCAGGTGCAGAAGCTCATTGCCGCCGGCAATGTCACCGTCAACGGGCAATTGGCCAAGCCCGGCCTCAGGCTCAATAGCGGCGACAGGATTGATATTAATATTCCCCCCACCCCGCCCCAGGAATTAAAGCCCGAGGCGATGCCGCTAAAGATTATCTACGAAGACGATGACCTCCTCGCCGTGGATAAGCCTCCCGGTCTTACCGTCCACCCCGCCCCGGGCCACCCCGGACACACCCTGGTCAACGCCATCCTGGCCCACTTCCCCCACCTGGCCGACATCGGCGACTGGCTGCGCCCCGGCGTCGTCCACCGCCTGGACAAAGACACCTCCGGGGTAATGCTGGTGGCTAAGAACAGCGCTGCCCAGGCCAATCTCTCCAGGCAGTTTAAGTCCCATTCCGTGACCAAGGCCTATCTGGCGCTGGTCAAGGGCAAACTGGAGCCCGAAAGCGGCATTATCGAAGCCGACATCGGCCGCGACCCCCACAATCGCAAGAAGATGGCGGTGGTGGCTCAAGGTCGGGAGGCGCGCACCGAGTATCGGGTGGTCAAATATATCGGCAATTACACCCTGCTTGAGGTTATGCCCGAAACGGGCCGCACCCACCAGATACGGGTGCACCTGGCGGCGATAGGTTTTCCCGTGGTCGGGGATAAGGTCTATGGGGTAAAGTCGCCGCATCTTTCCCACCAGTTCCTCCACGCTTCGCGTCTGGGCTTCAGGCTCCCCTCCACCGGGGAATACGTTGAGTTTGAGTCGGAGCTGCCCGATGATTTACAAAAGGCGCTGGAGGCTATT
>CAYNFV010000080.1:0-4926 GCA_964396645.1 uncultured Dehalococcoidales bacterium | reverse complement strand
TGAAAACCACCCTAGATGGGCTTTATGCTGCCGGGATGCAGATGTTTGCCCCCGAAGACCACAGCTATGCGGCGGCTACCGGCAGGTATGCCGGCCGAAAAGCGGCCGCCTATGCCCGGCAGGTCGGTGAATCCAGAATATCACGGGAACAGGTTGCCCTTGAGAAAGCCCGGGTTTATGCCCCGGTTCAGCGCAGCAGCGGTATGGAGTGGAAAGAGCTGCATGCCGGTATTGCCCGAGCCATGCAATATTATTGCAGTGAGTTTAAAACCGAGAGTCTTCTGAAGATGGGTCTGGGAACCCTGCGGAGAATTGAAGAGGAAGCGGTGCCTTTACTGTTTGCTCTGGACCCACATAAGCTGATGCGCACTATGGAAGACCTCAGTCTTCTAACCCACGCTCAAATCATCGTCAACGCTTCGCTGGCGCGCAAGGCCAGCAGTATCCCACTGAATTTCCAGAGGGTAGACTACCCGGCTCTGGACCCGCCGGAGTGGAATAAGTATATTACGCTTAAACTGGAAAACGGCAAGGTCAAAATCGGAGAATTGCCGCTGGCCTTTTGGGGTGACATGAAAAAGCAGTATGAAGCCCGTAATAAAGACTACACCGGCGTATATAAAGGAAAATGATGGTTTCAAAATCGAAACTATGGTTAAACGAGCCGGTTTCGGGAGGAAAAGATGTCTCAGCAAAAATTAAGCGCTATACCTAACGTTGTTACACCGAACGCCCCGGTGATTTTTAATCCTGATATCTGCAACGGGTGCAACACTTGTGTAGAGGTTTGCCAGATAGACGTATTCATACCCAATCCAGAGAAAGGCAAGCCACCTATCATATTGCACCCTGATGAATGCTGGTATGGCGGCTGCTGTGTTAATGATTGTCCCCTTCCCGGGGCTATCACATTCAACTGGCCGCTGCAGCAACGAGGATACTGGAAGAACAAGGCCACCGGGGAAATCCATCAAATCTAGACCTGGAATCTGAGCCCGGCCCAAGTAAGGGGTGTTTTCCAACAAAAAATCCCGGACCTGCGTCCGGGTGGGACAAGTTTTCGCGTCTATTTTTGCCCGTGCTCCCCGTATTCATATGCATATTTAGTGCATAGCTATTGCATATTCAATGCATCAATGTTATAATACCGAAAAATACGTAAGCAGATGAACGGAAACCTGGAGCAAATCAGAAGAACCCGGGTCCTATCCCGCAAGGAGCTGGCGCTGCGCTCCGACGTTGACGAAAGCACCATCTATCGGGCGGAGCACGGCCAGACCAAGCTCAGGCCGAGCACGGTCAGGAAACTGGCTCAGGCGCTCAGCGTACCCCCCGACCAGCTAATCAGTGAACAAGGGAGGTTCAGCCTGTGACCATTACCTCAGCGATAAACCAAACCACCCATCCCTCCAAGGAAGCTGAAGCCAGGCTCTGCGTTATCTTCCCCGCCCGCAACGAGGCCAAGACGGTAGCCCGCTGTGTCGAAACCGCCCAAAAAAGCCAATACGAACCGGAAATCCTGGTCATTGACGGCAACTCCTCGGACAAGACCAGGGCTGAGGCTAAGAGCGCCGGTGCTACCGTGGTTAAGCAGAGCCGCAACCTCTTCCCAGCTAAAGGCGTGGCCATGAAAGACGGGGTCAAGGAAGCTTTAAGTCGGGGGGCGGACTACATCATGTTTCTTGATGCCGATATCACCAACCTGACGCCGAAGTGGATCGACCTCCTGGCCGAGCCGGTGATGGAAAGGGCCTGCGATATGTCCCGCGGTTACTACCAGAGAGCCAACTATGACGGCGCCGTCACCAAGCTAGTGGCTAAACCGCTCTCCTGGGTCTTCTTCCCCGAGATTGCCCACTTCAACCAGCCCCTCTCCGGCGAAATCTGCGCCAACGCCGAACTCTTCCGTAAGCTATCCAAGAGTCGCGACTGGCCCGACGGCTGGGGGGTGGATATCTGGCTACTCATCGAAGCGGCCATGAACGACTATCTCATCTCCGAGGTCTACCTGGGAAACAAGGTGCATACCTCCCGAAATGACTACCAGAAAGACGTCATCAGGCTGAGCAAGATGGCGGAACAGGTCTCGCTGACTACCTTCAAGGAAGCCATAAAATTCAAGCGGGTCGATAACCTAAAAAGGGTACACCTCTAACCAAGGTCTATACCCCCTAAACAGGCGATTGACAGCCAAAAGGACAAAGCCTAATATTAAAAATAAATCTGAGGTAAAAGCCCCGGTTACTAAAAATGAAACTTAGCAGAATCGGCCACATCCTGGCGTTAAGCGTCATCCTTACCCTGCTCATACCCCTCCTCCCCACCCCCGTCCACGCCGCCGAATACCTCTTCGTCTACCCCCCCCAAGGCAAAATCGGCGACTCCATTGAAGTCGACGGTTTCAGTTTCAGAGAAAACGACATCGTCTTCATCTATTTTTCCAGCCAGAAAGCCGAACTAGGCGATTTAATCGATGAAGACGTCACCGCCTACGAGCACATAAAGATAGCCAATACCGATGACGAGGGCAGTTTCGACCGCACCTACATCTTCTATTTACCTGATGCCCTCACCGACGGTGAAGACATAGAAGACGTCCACAGCGGCAACTACTACTTCTACGCCGTTTATGTCCACAGCGACCAGATAGCAGCCATTGCCTTATTTATCGTAATTGATGGCGAAATCAGCCTGGATATCGAAGAGGGTGTAGTCGGCACCGAGGTCGAGGTCAGCGGCCAGGGACTCCGCCCCAACCAGGCAATCACCATTAAATATGATGATAACGTTATCGCTATATCCGGCGGCGACAGCCAGAGCGATGACGATGGAGACTTCACCTGCACCCTTATCATCCCCGAAAGCTCGACGGGCAGCCATATCATAACCGCCGTCGACGAGTCGGGCAATACCCCCGAGACCGAGTTCACGGTAACTCCCATGATAACCATCGACCCGACCGAACAGCTAAGCGGCGGCGAGGTGCAGGTCAACGGCACCGGTTTCGCCGCTAGGGGGAACATAACCATCACCCTCGACGGCGAAAAGGTGACCACCACCCCCCTCCCCCTCAACGCCAACCACTACGGCAGCTTCGAGGGCAGCTTCCTCATACCGTTCAGCGGCGCCTACGGCATAAGGACATTAGAAGCCAGTGACGATAGCGCTAACGAAGTCCGAGCGCAGCTGGCTATCCGGGGTGGCATAACGGTAAGCCCCACCACCAGTCTCGCCTCCCCCGGTCACGTCGGCACTGAGCTTGCCATCAGAGGTGCCGGTTTCAATATCGGCGCTACCGTCGCCATAACCTACAGCGATAACGGTGAGGACATTCCGGTAGCCACCGTCACCGCCAAGGACGGGTCTTTCTGGGTGAAATTTACCGTCCCCCCCAGCGCCGCCGGCAGCCATAATATAACCGCCAGCGACGGCACCAGCACCGCAACCGCCCTATTCATTATGGAATCGCAAGCTCCCCCCACCCCCACGCCGCTGACACCGGAGGTAGCCGGCACCACGGGGACAAGGGCGTACTTCGACTGGAGCGACGTTAGCGACGACAGCGGTATCAGCTATAACCTCCAGGTAGCCATCGACCCCGACTTCAACGCCATCCTGCTCAATAAAGCCGGGCTGGAAGCTTCTGAATACACACTTAGCCAAGAGGAAGAGCTGGAATCAGCTCAAGAAGACGCCCCCTACTATTGGAGGGTAAAAGCGGTCGACGGCGCCCTCAATGAGAGCGACTGGACACATCCCCGATTGTTCTATATCAGCTTTTCCTGGTCTTCACTGCCGGTCTGGGCATTGTATGTATTGGGAATCATCGTGGCTACGGTAGTCGGCATAGTCGGCTACTGGATGTGGACAAGGAGGGCCCGAGGCAAAACCAGGACTATCTGAGCCAGAACTACCTTGCCTTAAGGCTGACCTGAATCTCGCCGCCCTTCCTCGCCACCCCGGCGACAACAGGAACTCCTCTGAGGATATTAAGCAAAGGTAGAGGCTCTTCAGCGGAGACGAGAATTTGGATGCCCTCACCTGCCGCCCCAGCCACCACCACCACCCGCAGGTTCTTGACCTCGAATAAAGCCTTCTTCAAACCATCCAGCTGGGCAAAATCTATGGGTGGCACTATCTTCAGCGCTACCCTCCCACGGTAAAGCTCGACGCCCTCCGTCGGCTTGGCCTTTTTCGCCTTTTCTCGGGTCGGCTTAACCTTCTCGGCTTTCTTAGCCTTCCCCTTGGCCAGCTTGGCCCTCTCGGTCTTCTTCGTCTTCCCCTTGGCCTGCTCTCTAGACTTCCGCTCTGCCATCTTCTTCTCCTCCCCAGCCTGCCGGCCTCAGCCATCACGGCTTTAACCAGCGCCGATACCCCAGTATAAAAGACATCTAAAAAACCTGTCAATCTAGGACTTTTTTCCTATGACTATTCACTCCCCCAATTAACCCATTTGGGTGATTGCGGGATGCGGTATGATAAGATATAGTAGTTGGTGTAAGGTTAAGGTAGTCTGAGAGAGGAGAAGAAGAAGGCAACCTGAGGGAGGAGGATAGATATGGCTAATAACTCTAGACGAATAGAACCTATGCTAACGACAAGCGACGTTGCTCGCCTGCTCAACGTTCATATCAACACCGTGAGACGCTGGAGCAACCAAGGGACGCTCAAGACCTACCGCATTGGGGCCAGGGGCGACCGCCGGTTCCGGCGGGAGGATATAGCTAGTTTTCTCTCGCCAGAAACGAGCGCCGGCGGCAATGGTGAGAACACACCCAACGAAAAACCAGGCTCTGCAAACGGAAATAAGGTATTAGCTAACTACTAAACACAAGACTTAACTAAGGAGGCGAGCGAATGGATAAAACCAGGGTAATGGTAATCGACGAGCAAGAGTTCTTTCGGGCTGGCGTGCGCCAGTTGCTT
>CAYNFV010000079.1:0-4951 GCA_964396645.1 uncultured Dehalococcoidales bacterium | reverse complement strand
TGCCACCCTGTCACGGTGGAGATCGGGGGTTCGAATCCCCCCGGGGTCGCCACCAATCCACTTTTTTAGCCCTTTAGATAGCTGAAGACAGCTATAGCGGCAGTAGCACCGTCGCCCACGGCGGAGGCAACCTGGCGGGCTGAGCTCTGGCGGACATCACCGGCGGCAAAGAACCCGGGGGTTGAGGTCGCCATCGTTTCGTCGGTGACGATGTGGCCAGTTTTAGTCAGCTTTAATATATCAGCGAACGGCTGGCTGTTGGGTTTAAGCCCCACGGCGACGAAGACGCCGGCTACCTCCAGGGTGGAAGTCTTCTTGGTCTTAACGTTGCGCAATTTAAGCGCCTTGACCACCTCCCCACCCACAATCTCTTCAACGACGGTATCCCAGATAAATTTTATCTTCGGTTGCGCCTTGGCCCTCTTGGCTAAGACCTCCCCCGCCCGCAGCTGGTCGCGGCGGTGTATGACGTAAACCCGGCTGGCGTGCTGCACCAGCTCCAGGGCGTCGGTGATGGCGGCATCGCCTCCACCCACCACAGCTACCTCCCTCTTGCGGAAGAAAAAGCCGTCGCAGGTAGCGCAGTAGGAAACGCCGTGCCCCACCAGCGTCTCCTCGCCGGGGACGCCCAGCTTGTGGTAGTCCGAGCCAGTAGCGATAATAACCGCCTCAGCCTCGAAGCTGCCCTTCTCGGTGGTAATCTTATGCGTCCGGCCCGCTTTGATGCCGGTGACGCCGGTGATTTCCGTCTTCAGCCCGTATTTAGCCGCCTGCTTATGCATGAGTGCGCCCAGCTCGGCGCCGGAGATGCCTTCGGGGAAACCGGGGTAGTTTTCCACCAGGGGGGCGTTTATTATCTGCCCGCCGAAGGCACCGCGCTCGATGAGCAGGCTCCTAAGTCCCGCCCGCGCCGTGTAAAGCCCCGCGGTAAGCCCGGCCGGGCCGCCCCCGATAATTATCACTTCGTATTTGGTTTCTGCCATCGCTTATTCTCTCTTTTTACGATTATAGCATAGAATAGCTTTTTATCATGATAAAGACTCGGTGGTCAAGACAAGGCTAAACTTGTTTTATGATAACTGCAGCGTGTAGAATTTAAGATAAAACCTTGGTGAGCAGCCTTGAAAACCAGCGATAACATAAAGATTAACTGGCAATACATCTTTGCCCCCAAAACGGTGGCTGTCATCGGCGCCTCCAACAACCCCGGCTCCTGGGGGTACGGCATTATGAAGCACCTCCTCCGCCCCGCCCGCAGAAAAATCTATCCGGTCAACCCCAACGCCGCCGAGGTTATGGGAATTAAGGCTTACTCCAGCGTGCTTGATATTCCCGAGGCGGTGGAACTGGCCGTCATCGTCGTCGCCGCGCCGCGTGTGCCCAAAATAACCCGTGAGTGTGTACAGAAAGGGATAAAGGCGGCCGTGGTCGTCTCTGGCGGCTTCGCCGAAAGCGGCGATGAGGGCATCAAACTGGAAGCCGACCTGGTCGAGGTCGCCCGCCAGGGGGGCATGCGCTTTATCGGGCCCAACACCATGGGCCACGCCGATACTTCCTCACACCTTTCCACCCTGGCTTGGACCTTCGAAACTCCCCCCGGCCCCGTGGCTCTTTTATCTCAGAGCGGTAACTACGGCCACCGCATACTCCACCGCGGCATGATGTCGGGCATCGGCTTCAGCAAATTCGTCAGCACCGGCAACGAAGCCGACATACACTTTGCCGACTACCTTGAATACCTGGCCGAGGATAAGGACACCAGGATAATCGCCGCCTACATTGAAGGACTCAGGGAGGGAAGGCGCTTCTTCGAGCTGACTAAGAAGATTACTCCCCATAAACCCGTCATCGTCATCAAGTCGGGGGCGACTAAAGCATCGGCGGAAGCCGCCCTGTCCCACACCGCCACCCTGGCCGGCTCGGACAAGGTCTATGCCGCCGCCTTCCATCAGGCGGGGGTGCTGCGGGTGGAGGATGACGATGACCTCTGCGATGTGGTCACCGCCCTGCTCTACCAGCCCCTACCCCACGGCAGGAAGATAGGCATATTGACTATCGGTGGGGGCTTAGGGGTAATGTCCGCCGAAGCCTGCGAAAAAGAGGGGCTGGAGATACCCCCGCTGGCTCCGGCTACCATTGAAAAGCTGAACGCCCAGCTGCCGCCGCGCTGGTCCCACGCCAACCCGGTGGATATGGCCGGCATCAGCATGGCCGAAAACCCGGTCATCTTTCCCTCCCTCTTCGCCATGATGGAGGATAAAGATATCGACGCTATCCTGCTGCAGGCACCCATCGGGGCTAACACCGACCGCCTGGCCACCATGTACAATAACGAGGAGATTAAGGCCTACCGCCAGGCGGAGGAAAAAGCCCTGGACCAGCTTAAGCTACGGGTCAAGCGGGATGAAAAACCGGTCTTCATGGTCAAGCCCGCCGTCGAATTCGCCACCGACCCTGAGGTCGCCTCCCTCTTCAGCCGGGAAAACATTCCGGTCTACCCCAGCCCGCGCCGCGCCGCCAAGGTATTAAATCAGCTGGCCTGGTATCGAAGCTATCTCGATTCTATCGGCCAATGAAGCACCCTAAATCTGACCATAGTCAATAATAGTCGATTTGTTTCTATTATCAGGGCGTACCCGCCGTAGATAGGCACTAGAACGGTGTTTATAACTGAAACTGGCAGGAAAAAAGAGTATTTTCACAATTGAGGCAGCTAGAAAGGACGGAAGCCCCTTCCCTCTCCCATACAATCAACTTGACGGCGAAGGTTTCCAATCAGTATGATAAAGTATGCTCGACGGCAAATGCCCAAAATGCGCCTATCATTGTTCAGGTTGGGCGTTGCAATTTCCCCAGAATCAGGCCTGTCCCAGATGTGGTACCGGGTTGGTGATTACAGAGGGCGGTAAGAAAGTCGCCGAAGGCTACTCTCCCTTCACGGCGGAAAAGTACGTCATCGATACGCCCTCTAAAACCCCCACCCCCACCAAGAAAAAGGGCGGCGCCGACAAGCCGCCCCGCTCTTAACCCCGTTAGTCATCTGGAACACGGCCTCTACCTCACTGTCGCCAGTCTCCACGCTTCAGGGTAAAAAATTTGCCATGAAACATGCTTTTATGCTATCCTGAAGCGGCAAAAGATCACCAGCATTTAATAGCTATTGTCCTGTGTCCAATTTAAGGGAACGATACTTTAAGACCCGCTGTAACCAAGGGTCAATTTTTTGATACAACCATACAAGCGGGAGGTAGAACCATGAATAGAAGGGACAAGCTGGTGGAAATCGTCGGCGTCGAGAACTTCTCTGACGACCCCAAGGCTTTAGAGACATACGCTAAAGACTTCAGTCTCCAACCGGCCGGAGCGCCAGAATATGCGGTCAAGCCCAAAGACACCCAGGAAGTGCAAAAGATAATCAAGGTCGCCAACGACCACTCACTCCCGGTGGTACCGGTCAGCTCCTGGGTACACTTCTACGGAGCGACCATCCCCAAGAAGGGCGGCATTATCCTCGACCTGACCCGGATGAACCACATCTTTGAGGTCGACGATTTCAACAAACGCGTAAGGTTCGAAGCGGGGGTAACCTGGGAGCAGCTAACCAACCACCTGGCCGAGAAGGGCTTCAGGATAATGCTGCCCCTCCTCCCCCACCCCCAGCGCTCGGTGCTCACCGACACTCTGGAAAGAGAGGTCATCACCAACACCGTCTATGACTACGGGGAGCCGCTGCAGAGCATGGAGGTCGTCTGGCCCAACGGCGAAGTCTTCCGCACCGGTTCGGCCAGCGTCATGGGCTACCCCGATTCCCCCTCCAAGGGGGGCAACCCGGCGGGGCCGGGCATAGACTTCTACAGATTCTTGCAGATGGCGCAGGGGACGATGGGGGTGGTCACCTGGGCTAACCTCAAGACCGAATTCCCCACCCAGAAGGACAAGGTGTTCATCGCCCCGGTCAAAGACCTCAATATGGTCATGGAATTCCTCTATCGCATCCTAAGGATAAGAATCGGCCAGGAGTGCCTGCTGCTGAATAATACCGACCTGGCGGCGATAATGGCGGCGGATATGAAGAAGGAGTTCGCCTCGCTAAAGGCTTCCCTGCCAGCCTGGACGCTCATTCTGGTTATCAGCGGACACTTCCGCAACCCCGAAGGCAAGATTAAATACGAAGAAAAAGCGCTCAACGATATTATCAGAAACGAGTTCCCCGAAATCTCGTTCAGCGCCGACCTCCCCGGGCTTCCCGGCTCGGGCCAAAGGCTACTGGGCATACTCCGTCAGCCCTGGCCCAAGGAAATAACCTACTGGAAGAACCGCTATAAGGGCGCCTGCCACAGCCTCTTCTTCATCACCAAGCCGACGCTGGCGCCCAAGTTCATCGAGAGGATGGAATCGCTGGCTTCCCGATATGGCTACCCCGAGGGCGACCTGGGTGCCTACATACAGCCCATAGAGCATAATCGGGCCTGCCAGGTGGAGTTCAACCTCTTCTACGACCCCGCCAGCCGCCCCGAGGTGGAACGCGTCCGCACCCTGGCCAGCGAAGCCGCCAAGACATTTTTCGACCAGGGGGCTCTCTTTACCCGCCCCTACGGGGAGCTGGCCAAGCTGGTCTATGACAGGGCCGACGGCTACGCCGCCACCCTGAAGAGGGTGAAAAAGCTCTTCGACCCCAAGAATATAATGAACCCGGGCAATCTGTGCTTCTAGGGAGGATTAAAGATGCTCAAAGGCAAACTAAAGCTGGATGTAACCAATCTAGATAATTTTGAATACGACATGAGCAAGTGCATCAAGTGCAAAGGGTGCACCTGGGTTGACCATATCTACATGCCCGGTATGACCTTCAGCACCCGCTGCCCCAGCGCCACCAGGTATCTGTTCGACTCCTACGGCGCCTACGGCAAGATGAGAATCGGGCTGGCGCTGCTTGAGGGGAGGCTGGACT
>CAYNFV010000078.1:0-5005 GCA_964396645.1 uncultured Dehalococcoidales bacterium | reverse complement strand
CCAGCTTCATCACCGAGCCTTTGCCGAATCGCTTTTCAATCTGGCTGATAGCCAGCTCCAGCGCCTTTACCTTTTCTGTGGTCATATTCGCCTAGTTGAATAATAGCACAGACCCCACCCCAAAACAAGCGTTCGGGGGTGTTTTTATGTCGTACAGAGGGGTGGGTTTTGCGCCCCGCCCCGCCTTGTTTAGCGGACGTTGTTGTGACCCTCCCTACCCACCCAACAGAAGTCTTTCCAAGAGGGGGCATGCCCCCTCTTGAACTCCCCCAGAGGGGACGTCAGTCTCTCACACTTTTTTGGGGGGGGTCTTAAGGGGGGCGAAGCCCCCTCTTTACCTTAAAAGGGTGGTGGGTGGGAAAAGATATAAAACGGGGCGGGGGGACTGGATTCCTGCCTTCGCAGGAATGACAAAGGGAACGAAGGAATGGCAGAGACATTCTGGAGATTGCTTCGTCATTGCATTCCTCGCAATGACGGTAAGATGTGATTAAAGTTCGAGGTCGGCTACGGGCGGCGGCTGGCGCTTGTGTTCGGCGGCGGCGATGATGGCCCTCAACCTCTTTTTAATCTCCTCTGAGGCTTCACTAGAAGCCAGATAGCGGTCGAGCTCGTCGTAGCTAAACCCAAGCTCCCCTTCGTCGGTCTGCCCCTCCCATAGTCCGGCTGAGGGGGGCTTATCAATAATCGGCCTCGGAATACCCAGAAACAGGGCCAGCTCTTTTAGCTGTCCCTTGAGCAGGTCGCCCAGGGGCTGAATGTCGACGCCGCCGTCGCCGTACTTGGTGAAATAGCCGATGGCAAGCTCGTCGCGGTTGCCTGAGCCGACGACGAGATAATTACGCTGGTTGGCGAAATAATATAGGGTGAGCATTCTCAAGCGCGCCTTGAGGTTGGCTTTAGCTAAACGTCTGATATCGTGGGACGCTTTCTCATCAGGGAGCGCCTTGAGCAGGGTGTCGTAGGTGCTATCAAGAACCACGGTCTCGGTCGGTATCGAGAACCTTTGCGCCAGCGCCTTAGCGTGCTCTATATCCTCTTTGGGGCTGTGGCAGGGCATAATTATTCCCAGCGTGTCTTCGGGGAAGGCGCGCTGGCAGAGCACCGCCGCCACCGAGGAGTCCATGCCGCCGCTAAGACCCAGCACCACGCCTTTACCTTTGGCCTCGGTTACTCGTTCCCTTATCCAGAGGGATAACCTCGTGGCTATATCTTCTGAGTTCATCGGTTGTGGCTCCAGGTTGCCAGTAGTATACTACCAACTAGCTAGCCGGTCAAAGGAACCACTATGCCGAGCGCCGACCTTATCCTGCACAACGCCAATGTAATAACCATGGACCCTAGTTGTCCCAACGCGCAGCTGGTGGCCGTTAAGGGTGACAGGATTCTATTGGTGGGCGCTAACGAGAGGCTGGGGGAGGCGAGGGGGGCTAAGACCAAGGTCATCGATTGCGGGGGCAGGACAATAGTCCCCGGTTTCAACGACGCCCACTGCCACCTCTTTGGCTCAATAAGAAAGCGGCGCACTATTGACCTGGGTCCTGATTCGGTTAAGTCCATCGCCGACATAAAGGCGGCTATACGAGAAAGCGCCCGTAATACTCCGAAAGACGAATGGATTATCGGCAGCGACTACCACGAGTTCTACCTGGCTGAGAAGCGCCACCCCAACCGTCATGATTTGGACGAGGCGGCACCGGAGCACCCGGTGGCGATTTTCCACCGCTCGCTGCACGCCTGCGTCCTCAATACCAAGGCGCTCTCTCTGGCGGGAATAACTAAAGAGACACCGGAGCCAAGGGGCGGGGTTATCGAGCGCGAGCTAGACACGGGCCAGCCGAGCGGGATTCTCTTCGAGATGGCGGGCTATATCCGGCAAAAAGTACTGCCGCCGATGTCCGAAGACGAATTGGCCGAGGGTATCGCCTGGCTCAACCAGCACTACCTTTCTATGGGCATTACCTCGCTTGGGGAGGCCTCGGTGAGCAACGACTACGCCCGCTGGGAAACCCTGAAAAGGTTTAAGGATAACGGCAGCCTCAAAAGCCGCGTTTCGATGATGTTCGGTTTCGACTCATTGAGTCAGTTTCAGGAAAAAGGGCTAACGTTCGGCGACCATAGTAGGGGGCTGCGGTTGGGTGGGGTGAAGTTCCTGCTCAGCGAGGCCAGGGGGAGGCTACAGCCGCCCCTCGACGAGCTTAAACGGCAGGCACTCGCTGCCCACCAGGCCGGCTTCCAGCTGGCCATCCACTGCGTAGAGCCGGGGACGGTTGAGGCAGCCATCGAAACGCTGGAATATCTCGCCAGTCGTTCGTCTATAGAAAAACGCCGTCACCGCCTGGAGCATGTCTCGGAATGCCCGCCCGAACTATTAAATCGCCTGCAAAAACTCAAGGCGATGGTGGTCACCCAGCCCGTTTTTGTCTACCAGAACGGGGAGAGGTATTTGGCCACCGTTTCCCCGGAAAGGCAGCGCTGGCTCTACCGCATTGGCTCTTTTGTTAACGCCGGTCTAACGGTTGCCGCCAGCTCTGATTCCCCGGTGGCCTACGATAATCCTTGGCTCGGCATCTACGCCGCCGTCACCAGGCGGGCGGAAACGGGGCAACAGCTTTTGCCCCAGGAAGCCATATCTTTGCCGAGAGCGCTGGCGATGTATACCATAAGCGCCGCCTATGCCTCTTTCGAGGAGGATATAAAAGGCTTCGTCGCTCCAGGCAAGCTGGCCGACATGGTAATTTTGAGCGCCGACCCCCTGCGCTCGTCTCCGGAACAGCTCAAGGACATTAAGGTCGAGATGACCATTATCGGGGGCGAAGTGGCCTGGGAGGTTTGACTTAAGCGCTGGCGGGCTAATACACTTATAGATAGAGGCAGCGTATGTCAGCAATCCCTAAGCGAACCGGTATCGCCAATCTCCCCCTGCACTACGGCAAGGCACCTCCCTGGCTCTTCGAGCGCATGACCAAGCTGGCGCGGGAGATTACCATCGCTATTGTCTCCGACTTCGGGCCCGAGGAAATGCTGAAAAGATTATCTCACCCCTACTGGTTTCAGGCCTTCGGCTGCATCCTGGGCTTCGACTGGCACTCCAGCGGGGTGACCACCACCCTCTGCGGCGCTCTTAAAGAGGGCATCAGGGGCCTGGAGAAGGACTTGGGGCTTTTCGTCGCCGGGGGCAAGGGCAAGACATCGCGGCGCACGCCGGAGGAATTGGAGCGGTGGGGAGAATACCTCTCGCTGAACCCCAGGCCGCTGGTCTACGCCAGCCGTATGTCGGCTAA
This sequence comes from uncultured Dehalococcoidales bacterium, assembly GCA_964396645.1. GTDB lineage: Bacteria > Chloroflexota > Dehalococcoidia > Dehalococcoidales > BS750m-G39 > E44-bin88. The sequence goes on along the minus strand of CAYNFV010000078.1, from coordinate 1,721 downwards.
GGTGGATAGCTCGGCGGTGCAGGACGGTTACCAGCTCTACCACCACAGCTTTTTGTTCACTCGTAAAGGCTCCTGGGCGGTCATCCAGCAGGGGATGAACGAGGTTAAGCGCTATGCCCGCCGCTACCACTGGCTGGGGGAGAATGTCGCCAGCTTCGTCAACGAGCCGCACTCGGCGGTGCTCTCGGAATCAAGGGGTCAGGCGCTGAACCTGGTGGCTAGTGAAAGCGACCCCGCCCGCACCACCATCGCCGGGATTGTCACTAAGCAGAAGCCCCACGAGATTATCACCGACCTCAAGAAGATTAAGACGCTGGACTTGCCCACTTGCCACTACCTGACCACCAAAGACCTTCACCCCGACAGCATCAGCCGAATTATCTTAAGCACCTATGAGCGCCAGCCCAGGGACTTTGAGCAATTACTGGGGCTGAGTGGGGTGGGGCCCAAGACAATACGTGCCCTGAGCCTGATTTCGGAGCTGGTCTACGGCGTTGCCCCCAGCTACCGCGACCCCGCCCGCTACAGCTTCGCCCACGGCGGCAAGGACGGCATCCCCTACCCCGTGGATAGGAAGACCTACGACCAGTCCATCGAGCTGTTGCGCAAGGCGATTAACCGGGCTAAACTGGGTATCAAAGAGAAGAACGAGGCGGAGGGGAGGCTGAGGAAGATTAGCATATATTGAAAGGAGGCAACTGTGAAGTTAATTCGGCTGTTCGGTTCGCTGCTTTTCGTGGTTGGGCTTTTTGTTGCCATCTTTGCCGGGGTACCCTGGTACGTCTATAATGAACCCCTGTTGCCCCTGTGGCTGGAGATTGCGGTCTACGCCTTTCTCGGCGGTATCCTGCTGGTCTTGCTGACGGTGGCTGTGGAGCAGCGAAGAAGCAAGGCTGTGGAGAAACCCTCCTCTCCTAAGACCCGCTCGCGGATAACGCTCCAGAATTCGGCGGAAGTCCCCGGCCGCCGGGTAACCGAGAATCTGGGCTTGGTAAAGGGGCACACTATATTCGCCATCTGGCTGGGCCGGGATGTTTCGGCCCTGGTGCGGCTAATTCTGGGTGGTGAGCTGATTGAGTATACGGATATGATGGGCAGAGCCCGTGAGGTGGCTACGGCCCGGATGATAGCCCAGGCTGAGAAGCTGGGGGCGGACGCTATTATTAACGTCCGTTTCGTCACTACCAGCGTCGTCGCCAGCGCCGCTGAGCTTTTGGCCTACGGCACCGCCGTCAAGCTCAAGTAGCCCAGGCTCTAAATAGCGGAGGTAGTGTGGTGCAAGAAAAAGATATAATCAAGAGCCCGGATACGGAGAGAAAAGAGAGAGTCCCGCCCGGCCAGAAGCTCACCGAGAAGTGGCCGGCGTTGCACTACGGCTCGGTGCCCAAAATCGATATTTCTGGGTGGGCGTTCAATATCTTCGGGCTGGTGGAGAAGGAGCGCAAGCTCAGCTACCAGGAATTTACGGCGCTGCCGATGGTTAGGGTCTATTCTGATATTCACTGCGTCACCGGCTGGTCGAAGCTAGACAACCTCTGGGAGGGGGTGGCCAGCGAGCAGATAAAAGAGCTGGTCAATATACTCCCTGAGGCTAAATTCGTCATGGTGCACTCTACCGGTGGCTTTAGCACCAATCTTTCTCTGGACGATTTCTTCCAACCCGATGTGCTGTTCGCTATTAAGCATAATGGTATACCGCTAACGCCGGAGCACGGCTATCC
>CAYNFV010000077.1:0-5136 GCA_964396645.1 uncultured Dehalococcoidales bacterium | reverse complement strand
CTTACGCGCACCACCCCCTCAAGATGGCGTGTCTACCGATTCCACCACCTCGGCAATTTACGCTCTTAACTCACCAGATAGTATAAGTCTCTTATGGATTGTCGTCAAGACATATTCCCTCTCGGAACGCCTCTAGTAAGATAGGCGTAATTAGATTGGCTTAGCTTGATAATTTGACAGGAAAGGTGGCAAGGGCTAGTATGTGACCGTAGGCATACAACAGCTGTTAAAAATACATTCGGCAGGTACGAGAGTTTTAATAGCCTAGATTGGGTGGTTGATTCTTGAGGCGACTTCATCGTGGTTGACTCGGGCACAAAGGGAGGTAAGACGGTGAAGGGGATCCCCGGCCCTTGAGCTTATTACACGGTCTGGAGGTGGTATGAGTGGAGAAAGAGGTTAAGCAGCGCCAGCAGACGGAGGAAGCGTTGGCAGAGGCCGAGCAGGAAAAGGCTATCATTCTTGATAGCTTGAGCGAACTTGTGATATTTCAGGACCTGGATCATAGGATGATATGGGTAAACAAGGCCTCTGGTGAATCAGTTGGCCTGTCTCCCGAGCAGTTTGTGGGGCGGTGTTGCCATGAGGTATGGGGTGAGAGTAGTGAGCCCTGCGTGGGCTGCCCGCTGGAAAAGGTTCGCCAAACGGGAAAACCGCAGGCCGCTGAAATGACTACCCCTGACGGAAGGACATGGTATGTACGAGGCTATCCGGTTCGGGATGCAAAGGGCGAAATTAGCAGTATGGTGGAGGTGGTCGAGGATATCACCGAGCGCAAGCAGGCGGAGGAGGAAATAACTAGGCTAGCGAAGTTCCCAAATGAAAACCCGGCTCCGGTGATGCGGATTGCCCAAGACGGAACTATCCGCTATGCGAACAAGGCGGCTTTGCCCTTATTAAATAAGTGGAAGTGCCAGGTTGGCCAAATACTACCCGAGTACTGGCGTGAATTCGTCTTGAATGTTCTCCACTCTGGCTCAAGAAAAGAAGTTGAAGTGAATGTCGACAAAAGGATATTTACGGTTACATTCGCCCCTATAGCCGGCGAGGACTACGTTAACTTATACGGGCTTGACATCACCGAGCGCAAAACGGCGGAGGAAGCATTGCAGGAGAGCGAGGAGAATTTCAGAGGGCTTGCCGAAAGCATCACCGATGTCTTTTTCGCCTTTGATAAGGATTTGAGATACACCTACTGGAATAAGGCCAGTGAGGAACTTACCGGGGTTTCGGCTAAGGATGCCCTGGGAAAACATTTTCATGACCTTTTCCCGGCTTCAGAAACGACCGAGACAATAGAAAGGATGTACCTGAAGGCGTTAAAAACACAGCAAGTACAGCGTTTAATTACCGAATTCCAGTTTGGAGGTAAGGACTACTTCTTTGAAATCAATGCCTATCCCTCAAAGGATGGCCTCTCTGTTTTTGTTAAAGACGTAACTGAGAGCAAGCAGGCGGAGGAAGCGCTGCGGGAGAATGAGGCGTTTCGGTCGGGGCTACTGGCTAACTCTCCTATTCCCATAAACGTCATTAACCCCGATGGTTCGCTAAGATACGTCAGTCCGGCGCTGGAAAGGCTGACTGGCTTTTCCGCCGAAGAGCTTATCGGCCAGAAACCTCCCTACCCCTACTGGCCGAAAGAGGCACTGTTGGAAAACACGAAGACATTTAAGAAGGCTATGCGCTATGGAGGCGAACGGGTTACGCAGCTTTTTAAGAGGAAGGACGGGGAAAGGTTCTGGGTGGAGATAACCTCTACACCGGTAAAAAAGGACGGAAAGCTCCAGTACCTCTTGGCCAGCTGGGTTGATATCACCGAGCGCAAGCAGGCGGAAGAGGCGTTGCGGGAGAGCGAGGCGTTCCAGTCCGGGCTGCTGGCTAATTCCCCCGTCCCCATAAACGTCATTAACCCCGATTTTTCGATAAGATACGTCAGCCCGGCGCTGGAAAGGCTGACCGGTTTTTCCGCCGAGGAGCTTCTGTGGCGGAAGCCTCCCTACCCCTACTGGTCCAAGGAAGACCGCGCCAAAGACATGAGGGGCCTTAAGAGGGCCCTGCGCCAGGGGGGGAGGGGGATACTGAAGCATTACAAGAAGAAGAACGGGGAGAGGTTCTGGGTGGAGATAACCTCTACACCAGTAAAAAAGGACGGAAAGCTCCAGTACCTGCTGGCCAGCTGGGTTGATATCACCGAGCGCAAGCAGGCGGAGGAGAGGCTGAGGGATGAAGCGACCCGTCACCGTATCCTTATCGACCAGTCCAGCGATGGCATCGTTATCCTTGACGAGAAGGGCAAGGTGTATGAAGCCAACCAGAAATTTGCCGAGATGCTCGGCTACACCCCCGAGGAAGTCCGCAAGCTCAGCGTCTGGGACTGGGAATTTCAGTACCCGCCTGAGCAGGTTGCCGAAATGATTAAGAGTGTCGGCCCGGAGGGCGACCACTTCGAAACGAGGCACCGCCGTAAGGACGGTACCGCCTTTGACGTTGCAATCAGCACCAACGGGGCTGTCTATGGGGGGCAGAAGCTCATCTTCTGCGTCTGCCGGGACATCACCGAGCGCAAGCAGGCGGAGGCGGCGCTGAAGGATTCCGAGGAGAAGTACAAGACCCTGGTCGAAGCTACCAGCGATATAATATGGGAGGTGGATGGGGAGGGGCGGTTTACCTTCGTCAGCCCTAAGATTAAGGATGTCCTGGGTTATGAGGTGGAAGAGGTGGTGGGCAAGAAGAGGATGCTCGACCTTATCGCTAAAGGGGAAGCGCGTAAATGGCTTAAGCGTTTCAAGGAGATTAATGCTAAGAGCATGCCTTTCTTCGGCCTGGAGATTACCTATCTCCATAAGAACGGCAGCCCGGTCATCTTTGAAACGAGCGGCATTCCCCTTTTTGATAGTGAGGGGAAGTTTAGGGGGTATGTTGGTATTAGTCGGGACATCACCGAGCGCAAGAAAATGCAGGAGCAGCTGGTGATCACCGACCGGCTGGCTTCGGTCGGCGAGCTGGCGGCGGGTATCGCCCACGAGCTGAATAACCCGCTGACGGGCGTTATCGGGTTTTCCCAGCTACTCCTGGACAAAGAGATGCCTGAAGATATTAAGGAGGATATTAAGGTGGTCTATGGTGAGGCCCAGCGCACCTCCCAGGTGGTGAAGAACCTGCTCACCTTCGCTCGGAAGCACACTGCCGTCAAGGAGAAGGTGAATATAAACGACGTTATCCAAAAGGTGCTGGAGCTGCGTGCCTACGAGCAGAATCTGGAAAACATCACCGTCGATGCCCGCCTTGAGCCCGAGCTGCCCGAGGTTATGGCCGACTATTTTCAGCTGCAGCAGGTGTTCCTTAACATTATCATCAATGCCGAGTACTTTATGAAGGAAGCCCATAATAGAGGCAAGCTGACCATTACCACGGAAAGGGTGGGCAACAAGGTAAAGGCTTTCTTTGCCGATGACGGACCCGGGATTGCCGAGGACGACTTGGGGCACCTCTTTGACCCCTTCTTTACTACCAAGGAGGTGGGTGAGGGGACGGGGCTGGGCTTAAGTATCTGTCACGGAATAGTTGCCGAGCACGGCGGCAAAATATACGTCGAAAGCGAGCCGGGTAAGGGTGCTACCTTTATCGTGGAGCTGCCCATCAGCGCTGCTGAAGAGAAGGGGGGTGCGGTATGAAAAACAGTGGTGCCAGCGCCGGCAGGGTGCTGGTGGTTGAGGACGAACCCACAATCAGCCAGGTCTGCCTGAGGGTGCTTGCTGGGGAGGGGTTTGAGGTGGATATCGCCGAGAACGGGGTTGAAGCTCAGGAGAGGCTGAAGGCAAAGGACTATGACATTTGCCTTATTGATATCATGACGCCGGTGATGGACGGTAAGCGGCTTTTCCGCTGGATAAGCGAGCAAAAACCCGAGATGGTGACCGGGGTGATATTCACCACCGGCGATGCCGTAAACCCGGACACCAGAATTTTCCTGGAGCGGGCGAGCCGGCCGTTTCTGCCCAAACCGTTTACCCTGGACGAGCTTAAGACCGTGGTCAGGGAGACCTTGAGTCAGGCAGGAAAATGACTAGAACCAAAAAACAAGGGGTAATACTCCTCGTTGACGATGAGGCGATGATAAGGCGGCTGCTTACCCAAAAGCTGTCGGCCGAAGGCTACCGCTGCGAGCAGGCGGCTGATGCCGAGCAGGCGCTGGCCAAGCTCAAAGGGGGCTCTGTTGAGCTGGTGATTCTGGATATAAAGATGCCGGGGAGGTCGGGGGTGGAGCTGCTGCCCGAAATAAAGGCTAGATACCCCGATACGGCGGTGATTATGGCCACCGCCATATCCGATGCCGGCACCGCTATCAAATGCATGAAGGCGGGTGCCTATGATTACGTAACCAAGCCCTTTAACCTGGATGAGGTCAGTCTTAGCGTGGAGCGGGCGCTGGAGATGAGGCGGCTGGAGCTGGAGAACCGCGACTACCAGCTGCACCTGGAACAGAAGGTGGAGGAACAGGCCCGCAAAATCCGCGCCTCGTTTTTCAACGCCATAACCGCCCTGGCTTATGCCCTGGAAGCCAAGGATGTCTATACCAGCGGCCATTCGCAGCGGGTGACCGAAATATCGGTAGCCATCGCCGAGCACCTGGGTCTGCCCAAGGAGACTATCGAGAAGATAAGGCTGGCGGGGCTGGTCCACGATATCGGCAAGATTGGGGTGAGGGAGGCGGTGCTCAATAAACCGGCGAGTTTGAGCGACGAAGAATTTGAGCATGTCCGCTTGCACAGCGAAACCGGGGAACACATCCTGGAGCCTATCGTCGACGACGAAGAAATCCTAAAGGCTGTCCGCCATCACCACGAGCGCTATGACGGTAAAGGTTACCCCGACGGCTTGAAGGGCGAGCGGATACCACAGCTGGCCCGAATTATCGCCGTGGCCGATACCTTCGACGCCATGACCTCGGAGCGCCCTTATCGCAAGGCGTTGACCAAAGAAGCGGCCTGCGCCGAGGTGGAGCGTTGCCGGGGCACCCAGTTCGACCCCGAGGCGGCTGGCGCCTTTCTGGAGGTCTGGCGGGTGGCTACTAAGAGCGGTTAAAAACTGGCAGGAGTGGCAGGATTCGAACCCGCGACCTGCGGTTTTGGAGTC
>CAYNFV010000076.1:0-5164 GCA_964396645.1 uncultured Dehalococcoidales bacterium | reverse complement strand
GTCAATATCGGCCCCGTCCACCCCAGCACCCACGGGGTCTTCCGCATGCGCACCATACTCGACGGCGAGGTCATCGTCAATATGGAGCCCGTCTTCGGCTACCTCCACCGCGGCATCGAAAAGCTGGCCGAGGAGCGCACCTACGGCGGCTGCATACCCTTAACTGATAGGCTCGACTATCTGGCCTCGATGAGCAACAACTTTGCTTACTGTCTGGCCGTGGAAAAGCTGGCCGGAATTCCCTTACCTTTGCGGGCGGAATACATCAGGGTCATCATGGCCGAGCTGCAGCGTATCGCCAGCCACCTCATCGCCGTGGGCGCCTTCCTCAACGACTGCGGCGCCTTTATGACCCCCATCGTCTATATGATTCGCGAAAGAGAGAAGATTTTAGACCTCTTCGACATGGTCTGTGGCCAGCGCCTGACCTACAATTACATGAGAGTCGGCGGTGTCAGCCAGGACATTCCCGAAGAGTTTATCCCGGCACTCAAGAAGTTTCTTAAGGAAATGCCGGGCTGGATTAACGAGTACGACCGCCTGCTCAAACAGAACGAGATACTGCTGGCCAGAGCTAAGGGCGTCGGCATCCTGCCCAAAGAAATGGCCATAAATATTTCGGCCAGCGGCCCCGTGCTCAGGGCGAGCGGGGTGGAGTGGGATATCCGCAAAGCCGACCCCTATTCCATCTACGACCGCTTTGAGTTCGATATACCCACCGGCAGCGCCGGCGACTGCTACGACCGTTACCGTGTCAAGATTGAGGAGATGCGCCAGAGCCTGCGCATCATTGAGCAGGCGCTTGAAGGTTTACCCGAAGGTGAAGTCAGGAGCGAGGTGCCCCACCTTATCCGCCCCCCCGTCGGCGAAGCCTACGGGCATATTGAAGCCCCCCGTGGCGAGCTCGGTTTTTACCTAGTCTCGGACGGCTCCATCGCCCCCTACCGCTTCCACGTGCGGGCGCCGACCCTGATCAACCTGACGGCGCTTAACGACATGATGAAGGGGTGGAAGGTGGCTGACCTTATCATTATCTTCGGCAGCATTGATATCTGTCTGGCGGAGGTTGATAGATAATGGCGATGCAGATTTTACCCCCCGACTGGCCCGGCAACTACTGGGCGCACTGGGGCATATTTACCGTCATTATCCTGGTTTTCGTTCTGCTTTCGGTGCTGGCTTTTATCTGGTTCGAGCGGCGGGCGATGGCTATTATGCAGGCGCGCTTAGGTCCCAACCGCGCCGGACCCTTCGGCCTCTTCCAGTCGGCGGCTGATGCCCTCAAGGTGATGATTAAGGAAGACATCGTCCCCTCCCGGGCGGATAAGCTGGTTCACTGGCTGGCACCAGTGGTCGCCTTCGTCCCGGTGATGATGGTCTTCGCCGTGGTGCCCTTCCAGGGCGGAGCCCTGCTGGCCGACCTCAATGTCGGCGTCCTCTATATCGTGGCCATAAGCTCGGTGACGGTGGTGGGGGTCTTTATGGGGGGCTGGGCCTCCAATAACAAGTATTCCCTGCTCGGCGCTATGCGCCAGATAGCGGCCGTTGTCAGCTACGAGATACCCGTCGTCCTCTCGCTGGTCGGCGTTATTATACTCACCGGTTCGCTCTCGTTGCAGCAGATAGTCCAGGCTCAGGACATCCCCTTTATCCTGGTGCAGCCGCTTGGCTTTCTGATCTTCTTTATCGGCGCCCTGGCCGAGATTAACCGCGCCCCCTTCGACCTCATGGAGGCCGACTCCGAGCTCGTCGCCGGCTATTTCATTGAGTATTCCGGGATGAAATTCGGTCTGTTCTTCCTGGCTGAATACGCCGAGGCGCTGGTGGTATCGGCTCTCGTCACCACCCTCTTCCTGGGTGGCTGGAGAGGTCCCCTTCTTCCCGACTGGCTCTGGTTCCTGGTCAAGGTCGGCGCCGTCTTCTTCGTTATCGTTTGGATAAGAACTACTGTCCCCAGGGTCAGGATAGACCAGCTCATGGCGCTGGCCTGGAAGTTCCTCTTCCCCTTGGCCTTGATAAACCTGCTGGTTACCGCCGTCGAGATTCTGGTCTGGCCCGAGCTTTCCCTCTGGGTTCTGGTGCCGATTAACTTTGCCGTTATGATAATTCTGGTGCTCTTGTGGTCGAAACTATTTAAACTAGGCTGGGGTAGGGTCGATGTTTGAACGCTACGGAATAGGCATCATCAAGGGCCTGTCGGTGACGATAAGGCACCTCTTCCGCATCCCCATCACCACCCAGTACCCCGAGCGGAAGCTCAACCCCTCCCGCCGCACCCGGGGCAACGAGCTTATCTGGAACCAGGAACGGTGCACGGGCTGCGGCACCTGCGCCAAGACCTGCCCCCAGGGCAGCATCAATATCGTGACCTCGGTCAAGGTCGAGGAGAATAAATACAAGGTCGAGAAGTTCGAGGTGGACATGGGCTACTGCATCTTCTGCGGCCTCTGCGTCGAAGCCTGTCCCTACGACGCCCTCTTTCTGGGCTACGCCTACGAGCGGGCAAGGTATCGCCGCGGCGAGCTGGTGCTGGACAAAGAAGGGCTGCTGGAAACGGATGAGCGTAAGCCCAGCGGCTACTTCCACCCCGAAGTCGCCGCCGAGCTGCCCAAGCAGAGCCTGCTCGTGGATAGAGATAAGGGGAGGAGAGCTTAATGGCTCTTGAAATCGCCTTCTGGATTCTGGCCGTAATCGGCGTCATGGCGGCGCTGGCCGTCGTCCTGCTCGGCGATGTCTTTCGGGCCGCCCTGTCGCTGGTGCTCTGCTTCCTGGCGGTGGCCGGAATCTACCTTACCCTGAGCGCCGACTTCCTGGCCGTGGTGCAGATTCTGGTCTATGTCGGCGCCATCTCGGTCCTAATCATTCTAGCCATTATGCTCACCCGAGAAGTCCAGCGGGGCAGCCCGGGCAATAAACTCCGCCTCCCCGCCTTCTTTGTCGCCGCCCTCTTCTTGGGCGGAATCATCTACGCTATGGTCAATACCAACTGGCAAGTTTCCTCCGCCTCCCCCCTGGAGCCGACCACCCCGGCTATTGCCGGTCTGCTCTTCGGCGAGGGCGGCTTTATCCTGCCCGTGGAGATTGCCCCTATCCTGCTGGTGGCGGCAATTATAGGGGCTATCGTCCTGGTGAGGGAGAAGTAACCATGGTAGGACTGGAGCACTATTTAATCCTGGCGGCGGTGCTCTTCGCCATCGGCCTCTACGGCGCACTGGCCAAGCGCAACGCCATCATCATCCTGATGTCTATCGAGCTGATGCTAAATGCGGTAAACATCGCTATGGTCGCCTTCTCCCGCTATATCGTGCCCCTCCAGCTCACCGGGCAGATTTTCGCTATCTTCATCATGGTGGTGGCGGCGGCTGAGGTCGCCGTGGGGCTGGCCATAATCATCGCCATCTACCGCCACCACAAGACTATAGACGCCACCAAGATCGACCTGATGAAATGGTAAAGGAGGAGACGATGAACAAGGGTTCAGTGGGCACACTGGGTGGAGTGGTCTGGTTCGTGGGCTGGCTTTTCACCATCGGGTTCGCCAACCTGGTCTGGTGGAAAATCATCCTGGGCATCGCCGTCTGGCCCTTCTATCTCGGCGACGCCGTACTGGAACTGCTTTAGGCTAGCAGAAGGACGTAAAGGGGGCTGGGAATCCCCTTAATAGAGGGGTTTGGTCAAAAACAGCCCTGAATAAGGGATAGCGAGTTAGGATAAATGCGGGATAGAAAAGCGATGCGAATTTTGCAAAAAGTTGTTCTGGCACTAGCAATAATCACTTTGGTTCTCAGTGTTGGCTGTAATGCACAGGCTCCCGAGGTCACCGAACTGAGCCACGCCAAAACATACCAGGTCCTCGGAGAAGGAAATATTGCCAATGAGGAAGCAGACCGCACCGTGGGCCTCTGGTTCATCGTTCCCGAAGACGCCGCCAGTTTCGAGGAGTATGCTCAGACTGCCATCCAGGCAGTCCGTGATTTATATTACCTCTACGAGCGAGATTTTACATCCGTCCTGTTAATTCCGAATGAAAATCTGGAGTATGCCTTGTATTATGCCCAGGCAAACTATGCGGCGGATGGCAAGGGGGCTCTGGGCATGACTGGGTCAACGCCCGCCAATGAGGGGTACTGGAAAGTGCGGGCGACCGACCAGCCGCTCACCGAACAGGAACTGGCCATAGCCGAACTCTGGTTTGAAAAGATACCGGATTTCCCCAGTAAGGACCCAGCTAGCAGTTTAAGTTACGATGAAGAGGCGTTGAGACAGTATGTAGCCAATACGCTCGACATTCCTTACGACGATGTTAGCTTTCCGCAAATCGATTATATAGAATATGAATATAACGAAAGGCTCTAAGAACTATCAGCTCATTGCTAGAAAAAACGAAGTTAATTAAAGCAAAGTGAAGTGAAGTAAAACATGTGGGTAGAAGTCAAAAAAGCCAGGAGTCTGGCGCTGGCCGAGATGTGGAAGGAGCTCTTTGAGGGTGAGGGCATCCCCACCCGCCTCCTCCCCCTGGCCGGCGAGCCCCGCGACCGGGAACTGGGCACCTATTCCGTGCTGGTGCCCCAGGATAAAGCGCACGTGATAGAGGAGGTCTTGAGGAAGCTGTAATGCCCTATCAGATGGTCTGGCTCATCTTTCTGCTGCCGCTATTCTCCTTTATCATCATATCGCTCTTCCTGCGGCCCTTCTTTAATACCCAGCCCAGGACGGCGGGCTACATCACTATCGCCGCCCTTACCGCCTCGCTGGGGCTTTCGGTCTGGGCATTGGCTGAGGTAATGGCTACGGGCCAGCCCTTGCCCGTCCCCGACGTAAGCTGGGCGGTTGTCGATGGGCTGACCATTCACCTGGGGCTGATTATGGACCAGCTCACGGCGGTGATGCTCATCGTGGTTACCGTGGTCAGCCTTATGGTGCAGATCTACTCCCAGGGCTACATGAAGGGCGACCCCGGCTATCACCGCTACTACGCCTTTATGTCCCTGTTCACCGCCTCCATGCTGGGGTTAGTCCTGGCCGATAACCTCCTCTTCGTCTACGTCTTCTGGGAGATGGTCGGCTTGTGCTCCTACCTGCTTATCGGTTTCTGGTTCCACCGCCCGGCGGCGGCCGACGCCGCCAAGAAGGCCTTTATCGTTACCCGCCTGGGCGACTTCGG
>CAYNFV010000075.1:0-5225 GCA_964396645.1 uncultured Dehalococcoidales bacterium | reverse complement strand
CGGGTGCGGACTCTGGTACCAACCATTCAACAGAATATCAAGGGCCTGCCCTTAGAGATTCACTCTCATTGCAACACCGGACTTGCCACCCCATGCTATCTGGAGGCGATGAAGCTTGGTATTAAGACCTTCCACGTGGCTGTCCCGCCCCTGGCCTACGGCTCCTCATTACCCTCAGCGCTGAACATTATGCACAACGCCCGTCACCTTGGTTATGCCGTGAAGGCAGACGAAGAGGCCCTAAAAGCCTACTCAGCCCACTTCCAGATGGTTGCCGAAAAGGAGCACCGCTCGCCAGGAGTACCAGTGGAGCATGACGTATATTACTACAAGCACCAGATACCAGGGGGAATGCTGTCTACCCTGAAACGTCAGCTGGCAGAAGTGAAGATGGGGCATCGCCTGGAAGAGGTCCTGGAGGAGGTGGTAAGGGTGCGTAAGGAACTGGGGTATCCCATTATGGTCACTCCCTTTTCCCAGTTTGTCGGTACCCAGGCCACCATGAATATCATGTCCGGCGGGCGCTACAAGCAAGTTCCCGATGGCGTATTTCAATATGTGGCTGGCTGGTTTGGTGAGCCCAATATGCCAATAGACCCCAACGTGCTAGACAAGATAGCCAGCCAGCTTCGAGCCAAGGAATTTCTAAACAAGGAGTTTGCCCAGCCAACGGTGAAGGAGATTAGAAAACAAATGGGCATCGGCCCTGAAGTCTCCGATGAGGAGTTCCTCCTGCGTTACTCCATGTCGGACAGAGAGGTTGACGAGATGCTGTCCGCTGGCCCCATGAAAACCACTTATCCATGAAGTTAGAGCACTGTATAAGAAAAGAGCCCCGAGGTATAGTAGAGGTCTGTTCGAGAGGTTCATCCCGGTCAAGCCCTATCAGGTGAGCACGGCCAACTTCGCCAACCCCGGCACCCCGCTGGAGATCTTAGAGGGGATTGTTCGGTTCATGAAAGAAGAGGGGATTAGCAACCTAAATCAGCTTAGCGGGGCGGGGCGTTATTAATTATCTCAAAAAGGAGGTTGTTATGCAACTGGAAGGCAAGATAGCCGTTATCACCGGCGGTGGCAGGGGGTTGGGGAAAAGCATCGCCCTGACCTTTGCTGCGGAGGGCTCCGATGTGGTGATAGCCGCCAGGACCGAGACGGCTTTAAAGGAAACAGCTGCCGAAATCGAGGCGATGGGCCGCAAATGCCTAGCTATAGTCACCGACCAGTCCGTTCCCGAGCAGGTGCGCAGCATGGTTGATAGAACCCTGGAGAGGTTCGGTAGGGTTGACGTTTTGGTCAATAACGCCGGAATAGGCGGCCCTACCTTGAGCGTGGCCGATATGGATTTGGAAGCCTGGAAACAGACGCTGGCGATAAATCTTACTGGGGCCATGCTCTGTACCAAGTATATCCTCAAGGATGACATGATTCCCCGTAAGGGCGGCAACATCATCAATATATCCTCGGTTTCGGGGAGGGTGGGGCACGCCAACAGAAGCCCCTACAGCGCCTCTAAGTGGGGGCTGATCGGCCTCACCCAGAGCCTAGCTCTGGAGGTGGGGAAATACGGCATTAGGGTAAACTGCATCTCTCCTGGACCAGTAGTGGGCGAGCGAATTGAGTGGGCGATGCGGCAGGTGAGCAAGAACCAGGGCATCAGCTACGAACAGGCGGTGGCCAACGAGATCGCCCGTACCGCCCTAGGCCGTATGATCAAGCCGGAAGAGGTGGGCTACCTGGCTGTGTTTCTGGCTTCGGATAAGTCGGCCGGCATTACCGGCCAGACCATCAACTGCTCTGCCGGGCTGAGGATGGACTGACCCTATTTGATCATAACTCCCACTCTCGGTTTATAATTTAAAGAGTGCTGAAAGAGTAGGCCTAAATAAGGCTTGAAAGGAGACTACGAATGAGCAACATCCAGAAGGAGCTGGCTATATTTAAGAAGTTTGATTTCGAGATACCGCCGGTGGGGGTTAAATTCCTGGCCGCAAAACCGGAGGGAATCAAAAAGCTGGACCAGGTACTGGATTTCTGTGAGATGCTAGCGGAGGCTCAGCATGGCCTGGTATTTTACGCCGCCAGCGACAATTTCACCTGCGTCGGCCCGCTGTTGTTGGGCATGGTTGAATCCGAGCCGGTTTTTGAGAGCGGTATGGTCGGTCCCAAGCTGGAGATATTTAGAGACGCTCGGGCCAACAAGAGACTCTATCCGCTTGTTCCCAGATTGGATAAGGGCACCGTCAACTACGTCGCTTTCGCCCCTCTGGATAAGCTCACTTTCGAGCCGGATGTGCTGGTCATCACCGCCGAGGCGAAGCAAGCCGAGATTATACTGAGGGCGCATAGCTATTCCGCAGGCAAAGTCTGGACGGCCAGGGGTTCCACGGTGATGGCCTGCGCCTGGATGTTCATCTATCCTTATTTAACCGGCGATATAAATTTTACCGTGGCCGGCTTTCCCTTCGGCCCGACCGCCAGGAGGTTGTTTCCGGAGGGGATGATAATACTTTCCATCCCCTGGGACCAGCTTCCCGCCATCGTGGCCAACTTGGGTGAGATAAATTGGGTACCTCATTCCTACACCATCGGCAGGGAGGCCCATAAGGTCAAGGCTAAAAAAGTAGTTGATGAGTTGAAGAAGAGGCTTTTCGCCGATAGTCACCGGGGACACGGGGACTAATGTGGGCGATGCTATCGTCTATCTGGTGGGATTTTAGCTTTGGTAGGCCGTGCAGGTCTCGAACCTGCGACACCCTGATTAAAAGTCAGGTGCTCTGCCAACTGAGCTAACGGCCCACCATAACCAAGCCAGTTTAGCAAATCCCGTCTCTCGGTGCAACTGATAAGACTAGACTCTCACACCATATCCCCCTTATAATTAGAGAGATGGAAAACCCGGCACGAGAAGTTATAGTCGGCCAGGCCCGGCTGGCTATTATCCAGGGAGATATTACCCGGCAAGCCACCGATGCCATCGTTAATGCCGCCAACTCAGGGCTGATGGGTGGTGGTGGCGTTGACGGCGCCATCCATCGGGCGGGAGGCCCAGCCATACTGGAAGAGTGTAAGCAGATTGTGGCCAAGCAGGGACGTTTACCCACCGGCCAGGCGGTTATCACTACGGGCGGAAAGCTGAAGGCAAAATATGTAATTCATACCGTCGGGCCCGTCTGGCGCGGCGGCAGCAATGACGAAGCGGCTCTCCTGGAGAGCGCCTACCGCGAAAGCCTTAAGCTGGCGGCGGCCCACAAGCTGACCAGCGTCTCCTTCCCTTCAATCAGCACCGGCGCCTATGGCTACCCGCTGGCTGAAGCCGCCGAAATTGCGCTCAAAACCACAGCCTCTTTTCTCAGTAGCCAGCCTAGCTCACTTAAAGAAGTAGTCTTCGTCCTCTTTGACGCTAGAAGCTACCAGGCTTATGCTACTGCCCTGGAGGAGCTGTGAAGATAGGGGTGCTCTCGGATAGCCACGCTAGCTCATTCGAGCAGCTCCACGAGAAGATAGTGCGCACCCTAGCTGAGGTTGACCTGATAATCCACGCCGGGGACTTCGTGACTAAAGACGTGCTCGACGGCTTGAAAGGGCTAGGGGAGATAAAAGCGGTACGGGGCAACATGGACTCGGATGAGCTCAAGGAGATTCTTTCCGAAAAGGAGTTGCTGGAGATAGAGGGGAAGAGAATCGGCATAATTCACGGCTGGGGCAGCCCCTACGGCATCGATGATAGGGTAGGGAACGTCTTCAGTGAAGTTGACATAATTATTTACGGCCATTCCCACTACTCGCAGAATGAGACCAAGCACGGCGTCCTTTTCTTCAACCCCGGACAGGCAAGTAAATCCTTCGGAATATTGACTGTCGGCACTGAAGTAAGCGGGGAAATAATAAGGCTTTAGTTAGGGGGTAGGCTGATGACATATCGGGGTCAGGGCTCCAGTCCTATTGCGGCCTGGTTCTTAATCGCAATCAACCTGGTGCTATATCTGGTCAGGGTAATAAACCCGGACATTGTTTTCGACTTGGGGCTGCTGTCATACGACTTCTGGGAAAGACCCTGGACCCTAGTCAGCCATATGTTTATTCATAGGGATATATGGCATATCCTGGCCAACATGATAACCCTCTACTTCTTCGGCAGCTACCTCAATAGATTGCTGGGCACGCTAAAATTCCTCATCGTTTATTTCGCCGGGGGCATGCTGGGAGGTATCGTCTTTCTTCTCCTGCCACCAGAAAAGGCTACCATAGCTATAGGTGCTTCGGGGGCTATCTTCGCCCTGGGCGGAGTCCTGGCGATAATGCGGCCCAGACTGCGCGTTATTGTTTTCCCCATACCCGCCCCACTGCCTCTGTGGATAGCCATCCTCGGCATCTTCGTCATCTTCTCCTTCATCCCTGGTGTCGCCTGGCAGGGACACACCGGCGGACTGGCGCTGGGGCTGGTAATGGGCTATATCTTCCGCAGGCGGGAACGCTATCGCTACTATTGACGAGGGTGGAGCGATAGGCTATTCTAATACCTAGATTTACTAGGCATCAGGATTAGCCGGAGTGGAAATATCCTATTTCACCCTATTGACCTTATGTGCTTTCGGGCTCGGCGCCTGCCCCTTCTCGCTCTGGATAGGGCGCTGGCTGCTGGGCAAGGACATCAGGGACTATGGTGACGGCAACCCCGGAGCGGCCAACGTCTTCCGCGCCGGGGGGCGCAAGTCAGGTTTCCTAGCGCTGTTTCTGGATATAGCCAAGGGTGTGCCCTTCGTCTTCCTGGCTCACGCGTTTTTTAAGCTCCCCGAAGCCGCTATCCTGGGGGTAGCATTTAGTGCCATACTGGGGCACGCCTTTTCTCCCATCCTCCAGCTCAAAGGCGGTAAGGGGATCGCTGTCACCTTCGGTGTAATCCTGGCTCTACCCCAGCACGATATACTGTTCGCCCTGGCCGGCGCTATGTTCCTGGGCTTTCTCTTTATCGCCATCGACGCCTGGATAGTAATCTTCGGCGCTGCTGGCGCGGCGACTTACATGGTGGCCAGCAGGGGAAGCTCCGGGGAGACATTCTTCATGCTGAGCGTTCTGGCGCTGCTGGTAATAAAATTCTTCGCCGAACTAAAGACCGCCCCTCGAATCAAGCTGAAGCCCGTTGCCTGGTTTCAGTCAAGGGGAGGATAGATTCAGCAAGCGTCCCTGGCAGGATTCGAACCTGCGACCCGCTGCTTAGAAGGCAG
>CAYNFV010000074.1:0-5299 GCA_964396645.1 uncultured Dehalococcoidales bacterium | reverse complement strand
TGCGTCGATAACGTTAAGGAGATAGATTACAAAGACCCGGCTAAGTTGCGCCATTACATATCGGATAGGGGTAAGATTGGACCCCGGCGTAAGACCGGCACCTGCGCCAAACATCAGCGCGCCCTGGCGCTGGCCATAAAGAGGGCGCGGCACTTGGCCCTGCTGCCTTATGTACCGGCGCACATCCATAAGACAGGGGGCGTTGGTGTACGCGATTAGCGCGGTGTAGGGCGCCTTTATTTCGGCGTCCTTCGCAAATCCGCTTTATCCCCTTTGACACCCCAGAGATTACAGAAGTATAATCAAGCTTAATCAGGGAGTTATTGTGCCCAAGAGAACCTATCAACCAAAGAGTATTCCTCGAAAACGAGAGCACGGCTTTCGGGCCAGAATGACTACCCGCGGCGGTCGAGATGTCTTGAAGGCACGACGGCTTAAGGGACGTAAGCGCTTGACCGTGGTGTGACCATGCGAGGCGAAGAATACCTTACCAGAGCGGAGGACTATAGCCTGGTCTATGAGAAGGGCAGCTCTTGGGCAAGCGAGCTGATGGTGATGAAGGCTCTGCCCAACCAGCTTGCCCGCTCCCGCTACGGTTTCTCGGTGGGCCGGCGGCTGGGTGGGGCGGTGGTGAGAAACCGGGTTAAGCGCCGAATGCGCGAAATATTGCGTGCCTTGCCGCTGGAGGGGGGATGGGATATTATATTTATCGCCCGTCCTAAAGCGGCAGAAGCCAGTTTCGCCAACCTAGAGAAAACAGTCCGGAGGTTACTTTCCCGGGCTAGAATTTTAGCGAGGGAGTATGAAGGGGCTTGCCTTAGGGTTAATTAAGGTTTATCAGCTTACGATTTCGCGGATTATGCCGTCTAACTGTCGTTTTACCCCGACCTGTTCCCAATATACCTATGAGGCCATCGCTCGTTTCGGCTTTTTTAAGGGAGGCTGGATGGGGACGAGGCGCATCGCCCGCTGCCACCCCTTTCATCCCGGCGGCTACGACCCGGTGCCGCACGTTGACTATGGAGGGAATAACTAAGTGAGGACTGGGAAAAAGGCGTTACCGGTGGGTAAGATTAGCCTGTTGCTCGTTTTGCTCCTGGTGGGGCTGGTTTTGGCCGGCTGTACCGGCATCAGGGGTTCACCTGAGGGCGGTACCGGTGCCACCATAGCTGATGGAACTATATTCTTGTCCCCCTCTTTAGCGTCGTCGGGCGGGGGCTTTGGCTGTTCGGCGCCGGCGACGGAGGGTAAGCTGGTGGCCTTGAATGCGGAGACCGGGGTTCAGCACTGGGAGGTTCCGCTGGGAGGGGCGGCACCATCGGGTGGCTTCGGCTGTGCCAGTGGGGCGACACCGGTGGCTGTTTACGGCAGCCCCGCTTTGTTTGAAGAGCTGATTTATGTTGCCGGCTATAACGGCAAGGTCTATGCCATCAACGCCGAATCGGGGGCGTTGCGCTGGGTCTATCCCCGTGAAGGCAATATTGACTCTATCGTCAGCGGCCTGGTGGTAGGCCTGGATAAGCTCTTCTTCGGCTGCGCCGACGGTAATGTTTACGCCCTGGACGCGGCTACCGGTGATTTGCTCTGGGAGTTCGCCACCGAGAGCGAGGAAAAGATATGGTCAACGCCGGCCCTTGACGGAGAGACGCTTTACGTAAGTTCCTTCGATAAGAAGCTCTATGCCATCAACGCTAACGACGGCACTAAGAAGTGGGAGTTCGAGGCGGAGGGGGCTTTCGCCTCTACGCCGCTGGTCGTTGACGGCACGCTCTATATCGGCACCCTCGACCGCCACTTCTACGCCATAGATGCCGCTAACGGCACTGAAAAATGGAAATTCCAGGCCGAAAAGTGGTTCTGGACGAGGGCGGTGGTTTTTGAGGACACTGTTTATGTCGGCTGTTTCGACAACAGGGTCTATGTCTTAAATGCCCTGACCGGGGTCGAGATAACCGAGTTCGACCTGGAGAGCCCGGTCCGTTCCTGGCCGGTCCTGGCCGAGGACAAGGTTCTTATCGCCACTGAGGCCGGCAGGGTATACGCCATAGATGTGGCCAGTAATCAGCTCGGGCTTTTCGTCGACTTAGCTGAGAAGATATACGCCCCGCTTACCTTAAGCGAGGGCATCCTCTATGTTTATACCCAGGAGCATAATCTCCACGCTATTAACGCCGATAGCGGCATGAAATTGTGGATTCAGACCGTTGACTAACAAGTGAGGTAGATTTCGTTGGAGCTAAACTGGTGGGACATAATCGCTATACAGCCAATGACAAACATCTTGGTGGTGATGACCCACTACCTCTTCAATAACTTCGGGCTGGCTATTATCGCCCTGACGCTTATCGTTAACGGCGCTATGCTCCCCCTGACGCTGAAGCAGGTTCGCGCTTCCAAGGCCATGCAGGCGCTCCAGCCCAAGCTTGCCGAGCTTAAGAAGAAGTACGGCAAAGACAAGGAGAGAATGGCCCAGGAGCAGATGAAGCTCTATAAAGAGTCGGGGATTAGCCCGGCCGGCTGTCTGCTGCCGCTGTTAATCCAAATGCCCATCTGGATTGCCCTGTTCCAATCAATTATGCGGATGCTGGCGGTAATCCCCGAGAACCTGGCGGGGCTTTCCCCCTATCTCTATTCCTGGCCGGTGGTCTATTCCACATTACCCCTGGACAACCACTTCCTCTGGTTGAACCTGGCTGTCGGCGACATATTCCTGGCGCTGCTGGTGGGCGCCTCGATGTGGGTGCAGCAGAAGATGATTATGACGCCGTCGCCTGACCCCGCTCAGAAGACGCAGAGCAGCCTGATGCTCTGGATATTGCCCATTATGTTTGCCTGGTTAACCCTTTCCTTCCCCAGCGGGCTGGCCCTCTTCTGGGTGACTTCGAACCTGTTTAGAATCGGTTTGCAGTACTGGATCGGCGGGTGGGGCGGCCTGGTGAAGTCATCGCCCCCAAAGGATACGGGCCGTGATAAGAAGTATAGAAAACGCATCGCCGAGGTGGAGCAAGTGCCTTCGGGCGGTGCTGACATCGTGCCCAGTTCGGCACGGGAAGAGGATACGAGCTATGAAGAGTCTGGAGACAAGCGGCCGGACAGTGGAGGAGGCTATCCAAAAAGCCCTAGAGACACTAAACCTAAGTCGCGAAGAGGTAAAGGTCACCGTCCTAAAAGAAGGTAAGCACGGTATCCTGGGTCTGGGGGCTGAGGAGGCTGTGGTAAGAGTTGAGCCTCTGGCCAGCGTGCCGGAGAATATGGACGATATGGCCCGTGAGGTACTGGAGACGCTTCTTTCCCGGATGGGGGTATCGGCTTCGGTGGCCTGTCAGACCGAGCCCCCGGCGGGCGAGGGGGCCGGCGAGGTTATTACCCTTGACGTGAGCGGTGACGACCTTGGTATCCTTATCGGGCGGCGGGGGCAGACCCTTTCGGCTCTACAGTATGTCGTCAGGCTCATCCTGGCCCATCAAACGCAGGCCAGGGTGCCTATAGTTATCGACGTCGAGGGTTACAAGCAGCGCCGCTACGAGGCTTTGCAGGCTCTGGCCCAGCGCATGGCCGAGCAGGTCAAGGCCAAGGGCCGGCCTTTTACACTGGAGCCGATGCTGGCTTACGAGAGGCGCATTATCCACCTGGCTTTAGCCGATGACCCCGATGTCACCACCGAGAGCGTTGGCGAAGGCGAGACGCGCAAGGTGGTCATTATGCCCCGGGAGCGATAGCCAGCAAACTGGCTTTGATGCTTAGAAAATAAGGAGGAGACAGGAAATGGCTAAGACTGACTGGGCGGGGCTTAGCGATAAGATTGACCGTTTGCTGCGTCTAAAAGCGAGCCCTGTTGCCTATAAGAGACTGGGAAAGAAGGCGGAGCTGGATAAAATACCCGGGGTGATGCCCCTTGACCGTCACGCTTCTTTTTGTCAGGTGCCGGCAATGGTGCGCACCATGGGTTTGACGGTGGGGGCGACCAGGGACAACTTCGGCGATCGCTGCGCCCGCATCAACGGGCTGGTGCCGAGCACCGAGAAGCAGGTCGCCTGGGAGGCGGAGCAATTCGCTAATAGCTGGTTCGCCAACTTGGAAGAGGCTAAAAAGCAGATGGCGGTATATCCCACCGTCCCCCCCGGAGAGGCCGTGGTGCTGGCGCCGCTGGCGGCGGGCAAGTTCGAGCCCGATGTTGTCTTAATCTACGGCAATCCGGCGCAGATGATGCTGCTCATGAACGGGCTCCAATTTAGGGACTACGAGCGCTTTCAGTTCTTCTTCATCGGCGAAGGCTCCTGCGCCGACGGCCTGGCGCAGTGTTATACCACCGGTAAGCCCGCCCTGGCTATTCCCTGTATGGGTGAGAGGGCCTTCGGCGCCGTCACCGAGGACGAGATGGTTATGGCCTTGCCGCCGAAGATGGTGGCCAAGGCGGTGGAAGGCCTGGAGGCGCTCAAGGCGAGGGGCGTCGGCTACCCGATTATGTATCTGGGGCCTCTTTGCGACCCGTCGCCGGTGCTGACGCAGATATACCCCGAGTGGTGGAAGCGCCGTTAACCTTATATATAAAATAAACAGCTTGTTTTATTTTTCGGGCTGTGCTAATCTTTAGCGGTAAAGGCATTGACGGAGAGGAGTAGGGGGAGAGCGGATACTAAAGCGAGTCTGGCCGGGTGAAAGCAGACGTTACCGTCCCCTGAAAATCACTCCCGAGCCACCAACCGAACGGTGCACGCACCTAGTAGACTTGGTCGGTAGCGTCAACCGTTATCAATGACGGGGGCATTAGAATGTGCCTTGGAAAGAGCCCTTGCTGTATAGCGGGGGAAGTAGGGTGGTACCGCGGGTAAGTCCCGTCCCTAGAGGACGGGACTTTTTAGTATAGGGGGTTTTATGTTTAAGCCTGTCGGCAGTAGGGTGAATTTTCCCGAAGCCGAGGAGAGAATCCTTAAGCTCTGGAAGGATAAGAATATCTTCCAGCGCAGCCTGGAGGCGCGCCGCGATGGCGACCTCTTCGTCCTCTACGAGGGGCCGCCCACGGCTAACGGCAGCCCGGGGATACACCACGTCCTGGCGCGCGTCTTTAAGGACGTCATCCCCCGCTACAAGACGATGAAGGGCTATTATGCCCCCCGCATCGGCGGCTGGGACACTCATGGGCTGCCCATAGAGCTGGAGGTGGAGAAGGCGCTGGGCTTGAGTAGCAAGAAGGACATCGAGCAATTCGGCATCGATAAGTTCAACGCCCGCTGCCGGGAGAGTGTCTTCAGCTACCTCAAAGAGTGGGAGGCGATAACCGAGCGCATCGCCTTCTGGG
>CAYNFV010000073.1:0-5471 GCA_964396645.1 uncultured Dehalococcoidales bacterium | reverse complement strand
TGATACTGGGCCCCGACCGCGCCAAGCTGAGCAAGCGGCACGGCGCCGTCTCCATACTCGACTACCGCGACCAGGGCTATCTGCCCCAGACCATGTTCAACTTCCTGGCCCTCATCGGCTGGTCGCTGGACGACAAGAGCGAGATAATCCCCCGCCAGGCGCTCATTGATAACTTCTCGCTGGAGAGAATCGGCAAGACCGGGGCTATCTTTAACCGCGAAAAGCTGGACTGGATGAACGGCGTCTATATCCGTGCCTTGAGCCCCGAGGAGTTCTTCGAGGCGGCGCAGCCCTACCTGATGACGGATATCGCCGCCGGCGAGGCTTTAATCGGCAATGAAGACTATGTCCGGGAAATCCTGCCCCTGGTGCAGGAGCGCGCCAAGACACTGCTCGAAGTGGTCGAGCTGACCCGCTTCTTCTTCGTCGATGAACTTGACTATGACGCCCGGATGCTTATCGGCAAGATGGACAGGGATGCTACCGTCAAGGCTTTAGAGGCGGCGCAGGAGAGATTAAAGCCACTAAAAACCTTCGACGCCGACTCGCTGGAAGGCGTCCTCCGCCCCCTGGCGCCCGAGCTGGGCCTGAAGACGGGCCAGCTCTTCGGCGTGCTCCGGGTGGCGGTTACCGGCCAGACGGCCGCCCCGCCCCTCTTCGAGACGATGGCGGTTCTGGGCCGGGAGCGCTCTCTTAAGCGCATCGCCGCCGCGCTATCAAGGCTATGAACAGGCAAGGTGCCCTATCCGGCTACCGCGTCCTCGACCTGACTGACGAAAAGGCCCTGCTCTGCGGTCGCCTTCTGACCGACATGGGGGCGGAGGTCATCCGCATCGAGAAGGCTGAATCCCCCTTTCGCTGGGAAAACTTGGGCAAGCAGTTTGTAACGCTGGACATAGAGCCAGAGGCAGGACGCGCGCTATTCCAGGAGCTTATTAAAAAAGCCGACGTCCTGGTGGAAGGCCAACCCCCTGGCTATCTAGAGACTCTAGGTCTGGGCTACTCACAACTAGCTAAAATCAACCCCCGCCTTATCATGACCTCCATAACACCCTTCGGTCAGGAAGGCCCCTACCGCGACTATAAGGCCGACGACCTGGTCGCCAGCGCCCTGGGCGGTCAGCTCTATGTCAACGGCGAGCCGGAGAAACCGCCGCTTAAATCTTTCGGCAACCAGGGCTATTATCTGGCTTCACTCTTCGCCGCCATCGGCGTCCTGCTGGCGCTGTTGAGCCGCCATAGTTCTGGAAAAGGGCAGCATATCGACATCTCTCTGCAGGAGTGCGCCGCCGCCGCCCTCGACCACGTCCTGGTGCGCTATTTCTATGAGGAAGAGGTCGCCCAACGCCGGGGCAGTTGGCACTGGAACAACGCCTTTCGCGTCTTTCCGGCTAAAGACGGCTACGTTTTGCTCTCGCTGTTTTATCAATGGGAGACGCTGGTGGAGTGGCTCGCCTCAGAGGATATGGCGGAGGACTTAACCGATAAAAAGTGGCAGGAAAGGGACTATCGCCTTGAGCACAGCGACCATATAGCTGAGGTCTTAGAACGCTGGACGAAGAGCCACGCTAAGGCCGAACTTGTGGAAAAAGGGCAATTGATGCGCTTCCCTTGGGCCGAGGTCGCCTCAATTTCAGAGCTTTTGGCCAGCCCCCAATTAAAAGCGCGCAACTTTTGGGTTGAGGTAGAGCACCAGGGCCATAAATACAAACTCCCCGTAACGCCGCTGAAACACCTTTAATGGCGGTGGGTGGGAATAGATTAATAAGCGGGGATGGGGGATATGGAGAGACAGCAGGGAGGTTAAAATGCAGTTCGAAATAAATTGGGAGCTTCCAGAAGCAGAATTTCGTCATCAGATTGAGACCCTAATCCGCGATGCTCGTAAGAGCGGTATGGTTATACCTCTACCTTGCCATATTACTGGTTCTGGCTTGGAATTGATGGCGCTGGTACTTAGCCAAGTAAACTGTGATAATTGTGACGCCCCTTGCTGCCGCTTACAAAAGTTTGCTGAATTCGGGATTCCGTTCTTAGCTACGGAATATCAGGCTTTAGTTGAACGTATGGGTGAAGACAAACTGACAAAGATGGGAATAAAGTTATCCGGTAACACCGGATATATACCTACCCCATGCCCATTCTTGCACAAAAATTTATGTTCAATTTACGATATTCGACCTCTTGTTTGCATTCAATATCCTGTTGAATCAGCTGCTGTAGATGATACGGTAGGGTTGGAAATGCTTAGCCTTGACCCATATTGCCCTGAGGCTCGCCGAATTGCCAAGCGCGTATATATGACCCTTTGGAGGTTAGTGCAGAAGGCCCCGGAAGTAACGTCTCAGGCAAGTGATTTAGAAAAAGGTGCTCGTATGGAGGAGATGTTGAGGGAATTAAAGAGAACAACAGATGAAGAAGGGGGAAAATGACCACCCCAATCTTACAAGGAATAAAAATCTTAGACTTCACCTGGGTGCTGGCTGGCCCCTACGCCACCCGCATCCTGGCCGACTTCGGCGCCGAGGTGCTTAAAATTCAGCCCCTCCTCCCCCAGGAAGAAGAAGGCGCCTTCGCCCGCGGCTACGAAAACACCTGGAACCGCAGCAAGCGGGGCATCACTCTGAACATGAATAAAGCCGAGGGCATCGCTATCGCCAAAAGGCTGGTGGCTTTGAGCGACGCCGTCGTCGAAAACTTTACCCCCCGCGTCATGGCCAACTGGGGCCTTGACTACGAAAACCTCAAAAAAATAAAGCCCGATATAATAATGCTCAGCCTCTCCACGATGGGCGCTACCGGCCCCCGCAGAGACTACACTGGCTTCGGCCCCACCGTCCAGGCTTTTTCCGGTTTGACTCACCTTGCCGCCTATCCTGATGGCCCCCCGCTGGGGCCCGGCACGGCTTACGCCGACCATGTCGCCGCCCTCTTTGCCTGTCTGGCACTGCTCGGCGCTTTTGAATATCGCCGCCGCACGGGCGAGGGGCAGCATATCGATATCTCCCAGGTGGAGGCGATGGTCAGCCTGCTCGGCGACGCCTTTATTCCCCGCCAGGGGTCGGCTTTTCAGGGCGTCTATCGCTGCCAGGGCGATGACCGCTGGTGCGCTCTCAGCCTCGCCAGCGAAGAAGACTGGCAAGGGTTTAAGAAGGCTTTGGGCAACCCTCCCTGGGCTGGAGACAAGAGGTTTGCTACTCCCGCCAGTCGTTTGAAGAATAAGAAAGCGCTGGATAGATTTATAGGGGGGTGGACGCAAAACCGCAGCGCCGAAGAGGTGATGGTTTTGCTCCAAAAGCAGGGCGTGGCCGCCGGTGTTGTCCAGGACGCCCGCGATTTAGCCAAAGACCCTCAGCTAAAAAACCGCGGCTTCTTCGTCGAGATGGGCAAGACCATCTCCGACGCCAGCCCCATCAGGCTTTCCGATAGCCCACCCCGCTACCGCCCCGCCCCGCTCCCCGGCCAGGACAACGAATATGTTTACGGGGGGCTTTTGGGGTTGACTAAAGATGAAATGAATAAGCTCAGGGAGCAGGGAGTAATATAGCTTTCCTCTCGCTTCCCCACCTTTGTTAGCGTACGTATTTTCGTCCCACCCGATACCCACCCTATAAGGGTGGTACCCCTTTTATATCCTCCTGTAAGGGTTACGCCCTACATCCCCACATTGTTAGCGGAGGTATTATTGTCCCACCCGTCCCGCCCTATAAACGTCTTTTCTAAGGGGGGCAAAGCCCCCCTTAATAACCCCCCAAAATTTGAGTCGTACCCTCGGGGGTTTGGGGTGGACAAATAAGGGATTTATAGGGGTCTAATCCCTTATAGGGAGGGTATTGGGTGGGAAGAAACTACGTACGCTAAACAAGGTGGGGTGGTGTTACCCAATGTCAGGCTATTGACTATCGCCGTCATCCATAGTAGATTTTGTTTAACGCTTGAAAAATAAGGAGGGTAAGGCATGGCAAAGTCCAAGGTTTATCCGGTTTCGGTCAGGGGCGAGCTTAGCGCACCGCCGGCCAACGGCTGGTGGCTAATAAAGTGGCTGCTGGCGCTACCCCACTATGTCATCTTGGTGTGTCTTTGGGTGGCCTTCGTTTGCGTTTGCATCGTTGCCTTCTTCGCCATTCTGTTCACGGGGAAGTACCCGCGCGGGCTATTCGACTTCAATACCGGTGTGCTGCGCTGGAGCTGGCGGGTCGGCTTTTACAGCTATAGTGCGCTGGGCACGGACAAGTACCCGCCCTTCTCGCTGGACCCGGCCGCCGACTACCCCGCTGACCTAGAGATAAAATACCCCAGGAAGCTCTCTAAGGGGCTGGTGCTGTTAAAATGGTGGCTGCTGGCTATCCCCCACTACGCCGTCGTCGCCGCATTTCAGGGAGGCGCCGGTAGAAACGGGGGCGGCGGGCTGAACTTCATTCTGGTGCTCATTGCCGCCATTATCCTGCTCTTTACCGGCAAATACCACAAGGACATCTTCAAGCTGGTGGTGGGCATCAACCGCTGGAGCTACCGGGTAGCTGCCTACGTCTCGCTGATGACCGACGAATACCCGCCCTTCCGTCTCTGGGACGATTAGGGCTTCTGGCATTTAGGGCAGAGATAGCTGCCCCGGTTGCGCACCACGATGCGCTCTAAGGGCATGCCGCATAACGGACAGTTCTCACCCCGCCGATGGGCTACCCGGAACTGCCAGTGGGCGGAGCCTTTCTCACCGCTGGGGCGGAAATAGGTGTCGGTGCTGGCCCCCTTGTCATTGATGCCGGCGCGCAGCACTTTTTGTATTGCTTTGTGCAGGCGCTTGACCTCTTTTTCGGTCAGGCTTCCCCCCGCCCTCATGGGGTGGATTTTAGCCATAAAAAGGGCTTCGTCGGCGTACATGTTGCCGATGCCGGCCACCAGACCCTGGTCGCAGAGCAGCGCCTTTATCGGCGCCGTGCGCTTTTTCAATTTCTCCGATAGCACCTTGGCCGTAAAGTCCTCCCCCAGTGCCTCGGGCCCCAGCTTGGCGCCGACGCTCTCCTCGTCTTCGGTCAGCCACATTATGCCGAACTTGCGCGGGTCGCGGAAATAGATATTACTCCCGTCGTCGAGGTGGATAACCGCCCTGACGAATTTTCCGGGGTCTTTGAGCCAGAGCGAGCCGGTCATCTTGAGGTGAATAATAAGCGCCTGCCCGCTGGAAAGGCTGAAGATAAGGTACTTTCCCCGCCGCCCCAGCCCGGTTATCCTTTGCCCGATGAGGCGGTTGCAGAATTCTTCCAGAGAAGGCTGGCGCACGATGCCCTCCCAGGGGAGGCTCAAGCCCCTGACGCTGCGCCCGATAACATATGGGGAAAGCTCCCTCCTGATGGTCTCGACCTCGGGCAGCTCAGGCATTCTTCGCCTCGTATTTATTGTATAAGACTATGGCCGGGTAGAGCAGCAATCCCCCCAGGAAAAGCCCCCCCACCACGTCGCTGAGCCAGTGC
>CAYNFV010000072.1:1649-5518 GCA_964396645.1 uncultured Dehalococcoidales bacterium | reverse complement strand
GCTACGCTCCTCGCAATGACGTTGATACTATGCTCCACCGTGTCATTGCGAGCCGTAGGCGAAGCAATCCCCCTCACCCCAAAAACCTCCTGATATTTGCCGCCCTTAACACCATTTCCTCCAGCCAGACCTTGTCGCCCTGCAAAGATTTCAGCACGTTGTCGGTTATCTCTTTATGCTGCTTGTTGACCTTAAAGTCTATGGGAAAGTCCCTTATCGTTTTGGCCAGCTCCTTGGTCAGATAGGGCGTGTCGGGGTTTAAATATTGCAGGGCGTCTCTGAGGTCGTCGGTGCAGTTGAGATAGACGCTCTTGATGAACTCGATGTCGTCCCTGGTCAGGACGTTTAGGCCCAGTATTTCGGGGGGTAGGCCGACGGAATAAAGGGCGGCGGTGAAAGCGATTACCCTGGGCAGGGTGATGCCCTTCATGCTGCGCGGGTAGCCGAAAAGCCCGATGTGGAGCTTTCTTTTTCGGCGGTTGGGCACGTATTTGGCCAGCTCGTTAATCATCGGCGCCAGCACCTCGACCTGTTTCTGGTACTCTTCGGAATAGCGCCCGACGATATCCAGGCACCGCTCCTCGTCCAGTTCCCGTGGCACCCCCTTTTCCCGCTGCCTCAGCTTCTTGATGGCGGCGACGACCTCGTCGTGGGGGTTATCGTACTTAAAGGCCGACTGTATGGTGAAGGTATGGGCGGAGGGGTGCTCGTTGGCGACCTTGTCTACTGTGTCCGGCCTGAGGTTACCGCGGAAGGGCGCCGAGCCGACGCCCATGATGGGGTAAATCTCTACGCCCGTTTCCTTTGACATCTGATACAGGCGCTTCAGGGCAATCTTGTTAAGTAAGACGGCGCTGACCAGCCCGTAGTTCATGGAGGGGTCGGAACGGGCCAGGAATACCCGCTGGTAGGTCAGCTTCTTGTCCTTGAGGTAGGTGCGGGTAATCTCGTGGGCGTTGAGCATGGTATCCATGTCCTCGAAGAGTGGGATGACGTTGATTGTCTCCGGCTGGAACTCGCCAATCCAGTCGCGAATGGAGATATCGCCCTCCTTGAAGGGCATATTTTGCTTGCCGACGACGAAATCGGCGTAGTAGCGGTAAATGCGGTCGACGCACTTGTGAGAAGTCGTCATAGGCAGGATGACCTCGAATATAGGCGCGATATCTTCGCCGTAGAAGAGCTTGGCGGCATCGAAGGAGCGGGGTATGCTCTCCAGCGTCTCCAGCAGAATCTTGGATTCGGCGTGCTCCACGGTGGGGTTGGGCACGCGCAGCGTTATGAAGGTGTCTTCGCCCAGACGGTTGTTCCGGAAAAAGCCCTCGTAGCGGGTAAGCAGCTTCTTGACGACGTAGTCATCCACCTCTTTGCCCTCGCAGTCCCACATCTGCTCGTCACAGGCAAGGTGGGAAAAGGCGTAGTAGGCCTCCTGTATCTCGTCCTCGCCGCTGAGCTGGGGGTCTTCGGCGAAGAAGGGCGGGTTTACGTTATCGGGGTGCTGGGTGCTCATGCACTTTGGTATCTTTGGTTTCATCGGCTTTTTCCCTCTATCATCTCCATGAACTGGGTATAGAGATAGGTATTGTCCAGCGGGCCCGGTGAGGCTTCGGAGTGATACTGGATGGCGAAGATGGGCAGCTTCTTGTGGCGTAGGCCCTCCATCGTGCCGTCGTTGAGGTTGATGTGGGTAACCTCTAGGTCTTTACCGATGCTGTCGGGATCGACGGCGTAGCCGTGGTTCTGGGCGGTGATATGGATTCGGCCCGTGGCCAGCTCCCGCACCGGGTGGTTGGCGCCGCGGTGGCCGAACTTCAGCTTGAAGTTTTTGCCGCCGAAGGCGCGGGCGATGAGCTGGTTGCCCAGGCAGATGCCCATCATCGGCTTTTTACCGGCCAGCTCTTTAACCGTATCGACGATATAGTCCAGCAGTTCGGGGTCGCCCGGTCCCGGTGAAAGGAGAACGCCATCGGGCTTTAGCTCTAGAATATCTTTGGCTGAGGTAGTGCAGGGGACGATAGTGTTGCGGCAGCGGTGCCAGCCGAGCAGCCTTAAGATGTTGTATTTCAGCCCGCAGTCGAGGACGACGACGTGGTGCTGCGGCTCGCTGCCGTTCTGCCACTGGTAGGGCTTATCAGTGCTTACCTGCTTGACGAAGTCGGTCGAGCCGTAGTCGGGCTGCTTCAATAGCCCGGCCAGCGCCTGCTGCGGTGTCTTGTCGCTGGTGATGATGCCCATCATCACGCCTACAGAGCGCAGCTTACGCGTAACCGCCCTGGTATCAATACCGCTTATGCCCGGTATGCCGGACTGGGACAGGTATTGGTGCAGCGTTTGAGTGCTGAGGTAGTGGTTGGGCTGGTAGCACTCCTCCCTGACGACGAAGCCCCTGACCTGAATCTTGGCCGATTCAAAGTCCTGCTCGTTGATGCCGTAGTTGCCGATGAGGGGGTAGGTGGGGACGACAATCTGCCCGGCATAGGACGGGTCGGTGAGCATCTCCTGGTAGCCCACCATGCTGGTGTTGAAGACGACCTCTCCGCAGGCATCGCTTTCAGCGCCAAAGGAAAGGCCCTGATAGACCGAGCCGTCGGCCAGGACTAATATTGCCGGTTTGTTGTTTATCTACCTCACCCCCTTTGGCTGATGTGTCATTGCGAGCGCAGCGAAGCAATCTCGCTTGGTGATTATAGAGATTGCTTCGTCGCTTCGCTCCTCGCAATGACATTAAAATAGTTGTTCTTCCCCCTCAAACTCCCCTAATTTTTAGTGTCACCCTGAGCGTAGCGAAGGGTCTCTTGAGATTCTTCAGTCGCTTCGTTCCTTCAGAATGACATTATCGTTCTTATAAACTATTGTTTCTCCGTAGATGGTGGCTATTACCTTCCCCTTGAGCTTCTCGCCAGCCAGTGGCGTGTTCTTGCCCTTGGAAGCAAAGTCCTTGGTATTCACCACCCACTCCCGGTCGAGGTCGAATATAGTAATATCGGCTTCAGCGCCGATAGCCAGCGTCCCCAGCTTGCCACGTTTGTCTCCTAAAATCCGGGCTGGCTCATAAGTAAGCTTGGCGATGAGTGTGGTCAGGCTCAACTTTTTGTCATGCACCAGCCCCATCAATGCCCCCAGCGCCGTCTCCAGGCCGCTGATGCCGAAGGGGGCTTTGGCGAATTCGCAGAGCTTGTCGCCCTCGGTGTGGGGGGCGTGGTCGGTGGCGATAATGTCAATGGTGTTATCGTTAAGCCCCTGAATCAGGGCCTCAATATCCCGTTCTGTCCTCAGGGGCGGGTTGACCTTGGCGTTGGTGTCATAGCCGATGACCCTCTCCTCGGTGAGGGTGAGGTGGTGGGGGGTGGCTTCGGCGGTCACCCTGATGCCCTTTTCCTTGGCGCGGCGGATAAGCTCTACCGCCCCCTCGGTGGTGGTATGGGCGATATGTAGCCAGCCGCCCGTCAGCTGCGCCAGCGCTAAGTCTCGGGCAACGATAATGTCTTCGGCGGCGTTGGGTATGCCGCGCAGGCCCAGTTTGGCTGAGACTACACCCTCGTTCATCTGCCCGCCCTCGGTTAAAATTGTATCCTCGCAGTGGTCGGTTATGGGCAGGTCAAAGGCGCGGCTGTAGTCCAGAGCCTGGCGCATAATATATGAGCTTAAGGCCGGCTCGCCGTCGTCGCTGAAGGCGATAACGCCGGCTTCGGCCAGCTCGCCCATCTCGGTCAGCTCCTTGCCCTGCCTGCCCTTGGAGATGCAGCCGATGGGTAGCACCCTTATTACGCCCTCGGCTGCCGCCGTCGCCTTGATGTACTCGATAGCCGTCTGGCTGTCCAGCGGCGGGTTGGTATTGGGCATGCAGGCGATGGTGGTAAAGCCACCCC
>CAYNFV010000072.1:0-1549 GCA_964396645.1 uncultured Dehalococcoidales bacterium | reverse complement strand
GCTAGTATGTAGAGCAAAGCCATGCGCACGGCCACACCGTTGGCTACCTGCTCGTTGATGAGCGATTGGGGGCCGCGGACGATGGCGGGGGCAATCTCAATCTCCTCGTTTACCGGGCCTGGGTGGAGCACCAGCGCATCGGGCTTGGCCAGCTTTAGCCTGGCTTCGGTAAGCTGGTACAACTGCACGTACTCGCGGATGCTGGGTAAGAGCCCGCTCTGCTGCCTTTCCAGCTGCAGCCTGAGCATCATGACCACATCGGCGCCTTCGAGGGCGCGCTCGATGTTATGCTCGATATTGGTCGGGGGGAGGTGGTGGTTCGGCTCCCCCATCTCGTCGGGGAGGAGGGTGGGGGGACCGCAGAGGATAACGTCCATCCCCATCGTGGTCATCGCCCAGATGTTGGAGCGGGCCACGCGGCTGTGCAGTATGTCGCCGATGATGACTGCCTTGAGCCCCTTCAGGTCTTCCTTATGCTCGCTGATAGTATAGAGGTCGAGGAGCGCCTGGGTGGGGTGGGCGTGCCAGCCGTCGCCGGCGTTGATAACGCTCGCCTTGACGTATTTAGCAACGATATCGGGCGCACCTGACTGGGGGTGGCGCATAACTATGATATCCGCCCCCAGCGCCCCCAGCGTGCTCACGGTATCAATCAAGGATTCCCCCTTGGTGACGCTGCTGGCGGTGGCGCTCAAATTGGCGGCGTCGGCGCCCAGGTTCTTGGCGGCCAGCTCGAAAGACAGCCTGGTGCGTGTGCTGGCTTCGTAGAACAGCGTTATCATTGTCTTGCCGCGCAGCGCCGGAACGCGTTTAATGGGGCGCGATAAGACCTCTTTCATGGCTTGCGTGGTGTTGAAGACAAGCTCTATCTCTTCGCGGCTGAAGTCGTCGACATCGAGTATGTGGCGGTGTTGCCATACCGGCGCTGGCTTGGGCGCCACCGTCTTTATCTGCTCTGTCGTCATTTAACCCTCCTTAGCGTCAGGCATAGAGGTGATGGCTACTTCGTCGGTGCCGTCGCTTTCCTGCAGTTTTACCTGTATGTCCTCGTGCCTTGAGCTGGGCATGTTCTTGCCGACATAGTCGGCGCGTATCGGTATTTCGCGGTGGCCGCGGTCGATGAGCACGGCCAGCTGTATTAAGCGGGGCCTGCCCAAATCGGTGAGTGCGTCCATGGCGGCTCTTATGCTGCGCCCGGTGTAGAGGACGTCGTCAACCAGTATTATGGACTTGCCGTCAACGCTGACGGGGATGTCGGTGTGCTTGACGGTGGGCTGTAGCTCCAGTGAGTGAAGGTCGTCGCGGTAGAGGCTGATGTCCAGCGTGCCCACTGGTGTCTTGACGCCGGCGAACTCTTCAATGTTGGCCGCCAGCCGTTTGGCCAGGGGCACACCGCGGGTATGTATGCCCACCAGTATCAGCTCTTCGACGACCTTGTTGCGCTCGATAATCTCGTGAGCGATGCGCGCCAGTGTGCGCTTGATGTCTTCCTGTGTCATTATGATTTTTTTGGACATAAAAATAACCTCTTACCCAAACTGGCAAGAGG
>CAYNFV010000071.1:0-5537 GCA_964396645.1 uncultured Dehalococcoidales bacterium | reverse complement strand
GGGCTTTTCACCCCACAAAAACTTCGTTTTTGCGGGGACCCCGAATTTGCCCCCTCTTGAACTCCCCCAGAAGTGGGGAGGTGGGGCGTAACCCAGATAAGAGATGTATAAGGGTCTAACCCTTATAGGGTGGGTATTGGGTGGGAAGAAAGAGCTGGGGTGGATTTAAAAAGAAGAGATTGCTTCGTTACTACGTTCCTCGCAATGACAATATAGTCGGGGGAATAAAAAATGGACTGTATTTTCTGCAAAATCGTAGCCGGTGAGATACCCAGCGACACCGTCTATCAGGACGAAGAGATAATCGCCTTCCGCGACATCAACCCGCAGGCGCCGGTGCACATAGTCATCATCCCCCGAAAGCATATCCCCTCCTTAGACCAGCTAAAAGAAAGCGACTCGGCGCTGGTGGGGCGCCTAGTCACCCTAGCCAACAGGCTGGCCAAAGAAGAGGGGATTGCCGATAAGGGCTACCGGGTGGTGATAAACTGCGGCAAAGAGGGGGGGCAGCTGGTGCCCCATCTGCACCTGCACCTGGTGGGGGGAAGAAGGCTCTCAGACCAGGTCGGCTGACCTCTGGTACTCCAGAAAGGTGAGCAACCCGGCGATACTCTTGGCATCGCAGATAGCGCCCGAGGCAATCAGGCCGGGAATTTCCTTCAGCGGCACCCGCACCAAGGTTATATTCTCGCTGTCCTCGGCTTTTAGTGGCTTAGGCTCCAGGTCGCTGGCCAGATAGAGGTATAGGTACTCGGTGCAGAAGCCGGGTGAGGAGTAAAAGCCGCCCAGTTTTTTTACGTCCCGGGGGAGAAAACCAGTCTCCTCGCGCATCTCGCGGCGGACGGCGTCCTCGGGGCTTTCGCCGGGGTCGATGCCGCCGGCGGGTATCTCCAGTAACTCTTTTTCCACGGGCTTACGGAACTGCTTCACCAGCAATATGTTATCGGCGTCGTCGAGGGCGACGATAGCCACGCAGTTTTCGTGCTCGACAATCTCGCGGGTGGTCTCTTTGCCGCTGGGGAGCCTAACGCTATCGATTCGTAGCTTTAGCGCCCGCCCCTCGAAGACCCTCCGGCTGGACAGCGTCTCTTCGGACAAGCTAGACCTCCAGGTTATAGATAAGGGCGACCTCATCGCAGTCGGGGAACTTGGGGCAGCGGTAGCACTCCGTCCAGACCTTGCGCGGCAGTTCCATCTTGTCCACCTGCTTGAAGTCGAACTTCTTAAAGAGGTCGGGGCGGTAGGTCAGGCAGAAGACAGTGGCGATGCCCAGCTCCTCGGCTTCTTCCATGCAGGCCTTGACCAGCTCGGCGCCGATGCCCTTATCGCGGCTGTCCTCGGCTACCGCCAGCGACCTTATCTCGGCCAGGTCGGACCAGAAAACGTGCAGCGCCACGCAGCCGAGCAGCTTGTCGCCGTCCTTAGCCACGAAACAGTCCCTCATGTTCTCGTAGAGCTCGCTTAAGGAACGGGGCAGCATTTCGTCCTTTTCGGCGAAGTGGTTGATGAGCTTATGCATCTGGGGGACGTTGCTGATTTTGGCTTTTTCTATCTTCAACTCAGTGCTTTCCTTTCATTTTTTGCTCCAGGGAGCTGTAGAAGGCGTTTTGGGGGTGAATCCGCAGGAAACAGGCTTTAGTAGAGCTATGCCGGACGGTGATGACGGCGCCGTCGGCCAGAGGGGGATTGACATGGCCGTCGATGCTCAGCGTCGCCTCGTGGACGGTGGCCAGGCGCAGCTTGACCACCGCCGTCGACGGCAGAACCAGGCTGTAGCCCGGGCTGAGGTGGGGCAGTATCGGCAAGAGCAGGAATTCCTTTGCCCGGGGGTGGAGGATGGGGCCGCCCGCCGACAGCGAATAGCCGGTGCTGCCGGTGGCGGTAGCCACCACCACGCCGTCGGCCTTATAGGTGGTCAGCTTCTGGCCATCGATAGTGGCCTCGATATTGACCACCCGCGCCACCGCCCCCCGCGCCACCACGACATCGTTCAGGGCGTAATAGGTGGTGCCGTCGGCGTCGATTGAGGCTTCGAGCATGGCCCTTTCGTCGAGCCAGCCCTTGCCCTCGAGCAGGGCGGGCAGTTTTTCCTCGACTTCGTTAGCGCCAAGCTCGGTCATAAAGCCCAGCTTGCCCAGGTTGATGCCGGTGATGGGGACGGGTGTCTTGGCACTAACGGCTATCTGCGCCGCCCTCAGGATGGTGCCATCGCCGCCGATGCTGAGCAGCAAATCGGTGCCGGCAACATTGGGTTTAGCCTTTTCCGCCTCCCAGGCCGAGCAGAGCCAGACCGCTATGCCGCGGGTAGCCAGGAAAGCCTTGACCTCCTCAGCCATACTGCGGGCGGCGTCGTTCATGGGGTGGTAGAGAATGCCGATTTTTTTCATGGTTTATCACGCTTTAGGCAGGGAAAAGTGTAGCATCGCCCCCTCTGGGTGTCAAGGCGGGGGTCAGTGAGCCTTTCGGGTCCTGGCGCCGATGACGATGGCAACCACCACCCCGACCAGGAAGGCCAGGGGGGAGACAGGGACCGCCATAAAGAAGAAGGCGGCATGGAGAAAGTCCAAAACCGCGCTTAAGACCGCGATGTCAGCGCTCAGCTCGGCTAAGGCATAGAAAGCGTTGTGCAGGAGAACGAAGAGGAAAAACCCGGCCGAGGCAGCCCCGGTGAGGAGAAGGGATTGCCTCAGCCCACCGCTGACCCTCCCTCGCAGCGTGAAAACCAGCAGGGCGGTGCCTAACAAAAAGAAGACAGCCAGCGGGACCAGAAACAAGAGGGAGCCGGAGAGCCGCTCCCGGAAGGCTGGAACCAGGAAGAGGCACAATATGAGCAGGAAAAACCCTACCAGCGCCCAGAAGGTAGGCCAGCGTAGTTTGTCGCTCAACCCTGCTTCCCCTTTTTAGGAGGGGGGCTGACCTTGCCCCGCTTTTTCACCGCCTTGCTCGACCTGAAGCGGTTCTGGTTGACAAAGCCGCGCGTTCGGTTCAACGGTTTCTCCCTGAGTCTAGCGGCTAGCCTTATCAGCTTAGTACGACAGAGGCATCTCTTCGGCTTCCAGCGCTTCGGGGGGCAGCACCACGGTGAAGGGCTGGTTGTAGTCGAAGAAGCGCATGGTCATTTCGACACTTACGCTCATCTTGTCGAAATCATTGCTGGTGGCGCCGACATCGCCGGGGCTCATCTCTATGACTATCTCAATCTCTGTCCTCTGCAAAAGGTAGCTGTCCTTAGCCAGCCATTCTTTGACCGTAAGCGCCTCGTAGAGCTCAGCCAAGTCGATGTCGCCTAACCCCGCCATGCCCAGACCCGATGTCTCCCCAGCCAACAATTCGTTCAAGGCGGCCATATTTGGTTCTAGCTCGAAGACGTAACATTCGACGCCGTTGACCGTCTCGATGCCCTTGTAATCGACCTCAATAGCCGTCGCCAGCAGCTCTACATACTGCTCGACCGAAAGTTGTTGCTGCCACATATCCTCGGTTAACGCCATCTTCGCCCACTGCTCGCCATAGCCGGGGATGTTCATACCGGTGTACATCCAGCCCTCAAGGACATAGATCTCGGCATCCATGCTCTCAGAGCCCTCGCCCGACATGTCCATTTCCATGGTCATTTCCATCCTCATCATCTCGTTGTTATTGTCGATGGAACCAGTGGCGCTCGTGTCTACAGTCATCGTGCCCGGGTCGGTGCCGCCAGTCATCTTCACCGTCATGGGCATATCCATATCGAAGCTGACGGTGTCATACTGGGCGGCGAGGGCGCCGGCGATTATCTGGTCTATTTCCTCCTGGGGCAGCTCTTCCTTGCAGCCGACGAAGGCGACCATACTGAAGGACAGGACCAGTGCCAGGGATAGTAGTAATAACTTCTTTAAGATTACTGACATTCTTCTCCTCCTTAACTATAGAGAAATCATAGCATACAAAGGGGTTGGGGGCAAAGGCAGAGGTTAGACCTCTATTAACTCCTTATTGGGGAGTCTTTGCCTCCCCGATATTATCTATTCCCGCCCGCCGCCCTTTAAGGTAAAGAGGGGCTTCGCCCCTCTTAGACTCCCTATAGGGGGCGTCAGCCCCATGTATATTTGGGGGATTTTAAAGGGGGCGTAGCCCCCCTTTGAAAAGACGTTTATAGGGTGGGTCGGTGTGGGAAAAATTAGCTGGGGCGGGGGAAACTGGATTCCTGCCTTCGCAGGAATGACAATGGGGTGGGGAGAGAAGTATATAGAGGTTTCACCTCTGTAGGGTGGGAAAAACAACCTGGGTGGGGCTATAACTTCAGGCGGAATTTGATAACACTGTGATAGAATATGAAATAGAGGAGGAGGCTATGGCTGAAACTAAACGCTGGAAGAAGTGCAATGAATGCGGCAAAGAATTCTATACTAAAGATACAAAATGCCCATATTGCGGGTCAACTAGTATAAAAACGTCTCTAAATGTTGGTGGTGGCACGATACATCCCAAGGGTAGCCTAACCGCAACGCACGAGTTTCGCTGGAGTGGTACTGCGTGGACAATTCTCGGTATATTTCTCACCCTATGGGCCACGACTTTCTTTGGGCTTTGCGCAATGAATAATCTACCTTTGTGGGCAAATCTACTTATTTCAATCGTTATTATGGGTTTATTATTTCTCGTTATTTATATTCTAAGATATAAAATCAACAGCATTCTAGATAGGGTGGAACGCAAATTTACAGGGAAGAAGAAATACCACAGTAACTAGGAAACAAACAGCTTAGCCGCCATCTCGGCCAGCTTCATCACGAAACCGGGAACAATGCCCATTATCAGCACGCCGAGGCAGGAGAGGGCTAAAGCCACCCTCAAAGCTACCGAGGAGGGGACTTTGGTCGCCGAGGCGGGTGAGCCCAGCCACATCACCTTGACCACGCGCAGATAGTAGTAGGCCGAGATGACGCTGTTAATGACGGCGACAATGACCAGCCAGAGCAGCCCCTGCTGCACCGCCCCGCTGAAGATATAGAACTTGGCCATAAAGCCGGCGGCGGGGGGCATGCCAATCAGGGAAATAAGACACAGTGTCAGGGCCAGAGCCAGCACCGGCGCCCGCCTGGCCATGCCCGAATAGTCGCTAATCAAGTCGCTGTCGAGCTTGCTGGAGATGGCGATGATGGCGATGAAAGCGCCCAGATTGGTCAGGGCGTAGCTGGCCAGGAAGAAGAGGAGGCCGCTGCGGCCGGCAATATCGGTGGCCGAGGCAAGGCCCACCGTAGCCAGCCCCACCATGAGGTAGCCCGCCTGGGCGATGCTGGAGTAACCGAGCATACGCTTGATGTTGCTCTGGGTAAGGGCGATGATATTGCCCACCGTCATGCCCACGGCGGCTAGAATGGCGAAGACCAGCCCCCAGTCCAGGCTGAGCCAGTCGGGTAAGCCGAAGGCAGAGAAGAAGACCCTTAAGATAATGGCGAAGCCGGCCGCCTTGCTCCCCACGGAGAGGTAGGCGGTGATAGGGGTGGGGGCGCCTTCATAGACATCGGGCACCCACATATGGAAGGGCACGGCGG
>CAYNFV010000070.1:0-5599 GCA_964396645.1 uncultured Dehalococcoidales bacterium | reverse complement strand
CCGTTATTGAAGCCCCAACCACATCGACCACGGCCGTCCCGCCGTCGATGGTGAGAACAGCTCCGGTCATAAACGATGATTCATCGCTGGCCAGGTAGCTACAAAGACCGCCCATTTCCGGTGAAGCGGCGAAGCGGTGCAGGGGTATCTCCACGGCTATCTGCTCGATAAAGGTCTCGGGTTCTATGCCGAGCATCTTGCCGAACTGACCGAAGTCCTTCTTGGTCATATCCGTTTTGACGCCGCCCGGGCAAACGGCGTTACAACGGATGTTGTTACGTCCGTAGTCCAGTGCCACCTGCTGAGTGAGCATAATCAGCCCGCCTTTTGAGCTGCAGTAGGCCGGCATACTGGGCAGGCAGCGCAAACCACCGAGCGAAGCAATATTGATGATAGAACCCCCACCCCCTTTAATCATGAGCGGTATTACCGCCTGCATGAGCAGGAAGGGACCGGTAAGGTTCACCCCGATAACCGCCCGCCACTTCTCGGGGTCAAGCTCGGTAACGGGTGCAGGTTCGTTTATAGCAGCGTTGTTCACCAGCACGTCGATTTTACCGCCGAACTTCACCGTCGTCTCCACCATGCGCTTGACATCCGCCTCCTTGGACACATCCCCCGGACAGATGACTACCGTCCCTGAGGGTAGTGATTTAGCCACCTTTTCCAGCATCTCCTTGCGGCGGCCGGTGATACAGACCTTGGCGCCATCGGCGACAAAGCGCTCAGCGATGGCGGTGCCGATACCGGTGCCCCCGCCGGTGATAAGGGCTACCTTTCCCTTCAGGTTCATATTGATACCTCCTGTTTAAGGATTTTTGGGTAAAACTTGCCTATACCTCTGGGCTTTAACTACTTTGGCAGCTTTCCCGGGCCGAACGCGGAGTAGTCAAAGTCATAGAACTGCTTGCAGGTCTCAAAGTAACCCAGGTGCGAGCCGCCCAGGACTATCTTGAGCACTACCGCATCGCGGTAATACTTCTCGTAGCCGTTTTCCCGGACAAGGCCAAAGGAGCCCATCAGCTCTAAGCCTCTGGAAACTAAGTCGGGCACGGTGCGGGTGATATAGGCGTGGATGGCATGCCCTTTAGCAAACATGCTCTCCGTGTTCCACATACCGTAGATATCCATGTTGTCGTACTGGTGGGCCGTTTCCAGAATAGCGGCTCTGCCCACGGATAGAAACGCTGCCATCTCGCCCAGTATCATGGCCGCGTGCGTGTGCCGGCTGACCGGTTTACCCCCCGCCACCCTGCCCTCGGTATAGTCGACCAGGACGTCGAAAGCCCCCTGCAGAGTACCAATGGCGTTGGCGGCATTTAAGGACATGGGGGCGGACACGGCACTGGTGAAAAGGAACCAGGCCTCAGGCCCCTGTATGCCCCACTCCTTGGGCACCCTGACGTTATCAAAATAGGTGGGGGTGTTGCGGTCGGCGTTAGCCCCGCACTTGACCTCGAACTCGCCGTGGGAGACCCCCTCCCAGGGTTCAGGGACATAGACCAGGGTAAAGCCGTCTATGCCCTTCTTGGGGTCCATGTTGCAGACAACGCAGTTGAGGTCAGCGATGCCGGCATTGGAGGCCCACATCTTGTTGCCGTTGACCACCCACTCGTTGCCCTTAAGCTCCGCTTTAACCTTTACCGTCCGGCCCTCGTTCATCGGGTTCTCGATATCGCAGGCGGATTCTTCTTCGCTGAAATTCATACAGGCGACGGCCAGCTCCTTGCCGGTGAACTTGGGGGCGAACTTATCGAAAACAGCTTTGCCCCAGGCCTTCCCCGTCGGCGATGGCGATAAGTAGGCCAGCAGAGCCGGTACCAACCCCCAGTCGGTGCAGGCACTGTGGAGACTTATGCCGTAGTCGGCGCGGGACAACTGCTCCTGTATAAGGGCATCCCCGACCATGGAAAGCTGCTGGTTGCCGCCGTAGTCTTTGGGTACCTTGTTCTTCTGGTAGCCCAGGCCTACCTGCAGTTTCTTCAGGATGGGAGTAATGACCTTTTCGTGGGTGAAGTCATCGTCAACCTTGTCCCGGACGGGCATAATCTCCCTGTCAACAAAGTCGGCCAGGGTCTTCTGCATCATACGCAGCTCTTCATTGACGAAGCACTCCGGGTACTGCAATTTGTACCATTGACTGGTCTGGTCTAACATTTTCCCTCCTTTAATTATTTTTAATTAATTTGAGACTAATTTAGTTCTTCACCATAGAGGGCTATATAATTAGGGACATGTCTAACTGACCACCAAATGTTACAACAAATAATTATGTTTGGCAATACTAAGAACTACTATACCGGTGGGACACTCAACAAGAAGGAGGGTACTTGGTTACACTTGCTCGTCGGCACAGCCGCTAATCGATAAAGACCTCTAACTTGGCCTATCTACGGCTTAATACGGCCGCCCCTTTTCCTCCCATATCTTGGGCAGGTCCAGGTCTTCAGCCATCACCTTGTAGCAGATATAACCGTTGACGCCACGCAGCCCTCCCCCATAGTGTTGGGTGGCGTTACAGAGGTAGAGGTTTTTAATCGGCGCCCGGTTGCCGGAAAGCTCAGCACAAGGCCGGAGCCGACCCATCTGGGAGGCGAACATCGCCCCTACCGGCCAGGAGCCTTCGGGCATGCTGGCGTTCCGGCGCACGATGTCATAGGGGGTGTTGTCCCAGGCGTCAATAATCTTATCTTTGGTCAAGTTGGGGGCGTACCACTGCCACTGTTTGGCCGCCTCCTCAACGAAGTCCTTCTTTATCTGCAGCCACTGTTTTTCCGAGAAAAAGCGCTCAGGGGCGGTGAACTGCTCAATCAGAAAGTTGTGCTTCCCCTTGGGCGTCCGCGTCGGGTCTACCAGTGTCTCCTGCCCAATTAGCATAAATAGCTTCTCTGGAACACCGCGGGTAAAGCACTCCGCCTGTTCCTTGCTAACGTAGTAGTCCAGGTCTTTGGGCATCAGCCAGCACCTTCGTGACCGGTTGCAGTCCGGGTCAAAGGCGTTCGCCTTGTAGTCCGGGGGCTCATGGAGGGCAAACCAGGCCCAGTGCAGATTTCCCCGGTCATAGGAGAAGTTCTCTATCTTTCGGACCAGGTCCGGGCTGATGTGCTCCTTACCGATCATGTCGAGGAAGGTCATAGTATGGGTAACGCCGCTTACCACCACTTTGGTAGCCTCTATTTCAGACCCGTCGGCCAGGCGTACTCCCTTGGCTCTACCGTTCTCAATAAGAATCTTTTCCACCGGGTGTCGGACAAAGAAAGTGCCGCCCATTTCGGTTACCGCCTTCTGCAGGGCGTGGGCAACATTGTGAGAGCCACCCTGGACCACGGTGGCCGAAGACCAGCCCAGGGTTACACCCAGCTGGGAAAGTGTTTCTACCAGGGGGGCGACATCGTTGGGGAAACAGCCGGTGCTGGTCTGCATTGACCTCATGAACAGCATCCTCAGTTCGGTACACTCAAAGAGGTCACAGGCAACCTGCTTTACCGTCATGAACTGCCAGGCTGGGTCAAGCTCGCTATTAGGGTCGTCGAGCAGCCTTTCTATCGGGTCTTTAACTCCCCAGGGAGGTATGGGGCTGGCCCGATATTCCGAGACCGCTTCCCGCCATTTGGTGCGGTACTTTTCAAACAGTATCTCGCTCTGCTCCGCATCCCGCTGGGAAAACCGGGCAATCTTCTGGGTATTTTTCTTCAGGTTTTCTGCCGAGAATACCACCTCCCCGGTAGTCAGGTCCGGGGTTGTAATGACCGGGAGGCTCACCAGGCAGGTTTCGTCGTCAAATATGGCGGCGTGGTCAACCTCGGGGGTGAGGTACCAGGCCCCTTTTTCCCACAGCTTGAAGTCCAGCCAAACCGGGCTTCGGTACATACTAGTGAAGTTGGCGCAGGGGTTGCTCAGAAAGGCCGGCAGGGGCTGTTCCTCGGTGCAGGCACCGCCGCCCAACTCGAACTCCTTTTCAAAAACGGCCACCTTCATACCTGCCCAGCCCAGATAGCAGGCGGCAATAAGCCCGTTATGCCCACCACCAACTATAATGGCATCATAGCTTTCGTCTGGCATAAGACCTCCCTTTCCCGGTTCCGGTTTTTAATATCTAAAAATTAGTCAGGGTATATCGGTTGGTATCGGTGGCACTATTTTTTCCGCCCCTTCTTTTCCCGGCTCCTTTTTCTTGACTATCAGTGACGGAGACTTGCCGCCGAAGACCAGGAAACGCAGGGCGCTGAACAGGACCTTGGGGTTGCGCAGAGTAAAGGCGACGATATGCCGCAGGTCAGCCGGCTCAACGAAGGCCCTGACCGTCCAGGTTACCGGCGCAATCACCCTCATCGTCATCAGCAGTCTGGTCGGCTCCTCTTCGCCTTTTTGGGTGGCTTCCAGCGTCGCCGGGATAATAGTGCTGGACTCGACGCTTTCCACCTTGCACTGAAGCAGCGTCTTACCTAGACCTGTTGACCTTATATACATAAGAAAACTCCTTTGCTTTGTCAGAATAGCCCGGCTTCTTTAGCCAGCTTCACGTAGTGGTTCTCCGGCCACCACTTCTCAATGCCCAGGTCTTCGGCTATTCTCTCGGTGGCGCAGTAGCCCGGGCCGAAGGTTATCATACCGCCTGAGTGAGTGCAGGCACCGCACATATACAGCTTTTCTATCGGCGTCGAGTGCTGGCAGCAGTACTCATTGGGCCGGAAATAGCCCATCTGTAGCGGCAGATAGGCACCCTGCTTGAAGCAGCCCTGCCTCATGTCGGCGAACTTGTTCTCGGTGTCTAGTGGGGTGCCCATGTAGTCCCAGATTATGTTCTCGCTGGTCATATTCGGTGCGTACCGGCTTAAGACTTCCTTACACCGTTCGGCGTGTTCTCTCCTGACCTGGTACCAGGCCTGGGGGCCGCCCTCCTTGAGGCTGTAGGGCGCTTCCTGAGAGATAAGCCCGACGTGCCTGCCCGCCGGTGCTCTTATTGGGTCGTGGACTGAGGGGAAACAGCTGTTGAAGCCGCCGCCTATTAGCTCACCCCGCTTTATCGCCTCAAAGTGATTTACCAGCTCCTCTTCGTTTTCGTAGCCGAGCACGTAGATAAGCGAGTTATTTAGCTCAGGGTCGGCTTCGGCAACCTTGAAACGAGGTGCTTCATGCAGGGCCATATGCACCGTGAAAAAGGACCAGTCGCTGTAGTTCCACTCCTTAACCCTGGTGGTGAGTTCTTCGTCGAGGTGGTTTTCTCCCACCAGCTCCAGGAAGGTCTGGTGCGGGTTGAGCGAACTGCAGACGAACTTATTGGCCTTTATCACCCTGCCGTCTTCCAGCTCTACCCCTTTGGCCTGGCCGCCTTCGATTACCAGCCTCTTGACCATCTGGTTGGTTAATACCATCCCCCCGCTCTGGTAGATGAACTTGCTCATCAGGTGGGCTAGGTGGTGCGAGCCTCCCTGGCTTAAGCGGAAATGCCAGCCGCGGTTGAGCATCAGCGGCACCAGATAGCCCAGTCCCTCCAGATCATAGTCCAGGCCCCACATACAGGCCAGGTAGAGGAACAAGGCTCTTACCCGCTCGTTCTCAAACCAGCCATCGACTATCTGCTTGGGAGTGAAGCCGG
>CAYNFV010000069.1:0-5794 GCA_964396645.1 uncultured Dehalococcoidales bacterium | reverse complement strand
CCACTCTTGCCGCCGAAGCCAAACTGACCGGCGGCGCCGCCAAGCTCGTTTCCTGGCTTG
Organism: uncultured Dehalococcoidales bacterium; assembly: GCA_964396645.1. Taxonomy (GTDB): domain Bacteria; phylum Chloroflexota; class Dehalococcoidia; order Dehalococcoidales; family BS750m-G39; genus E44-bin88. The sequence continues at coordinate 5,734 of CAYNFV010000069.1, read as the reverse complement.
AGTCCAGCAGCTGGAAGGTATTTTGCATCAGCACCACCTACGAGCAGTACGCCATGCACATCACCCAAAAGCTCGATATCTACACCCACCGCGTCGCCTGCACCCCCTTCCCCCTCGACAGCTTTCGGGCCAACCTTACTAAAGAGGAGACTCAACTCTTGAAGCAGGCGGAAGTAGATATACTTAAAATGCACCCCCCTAAAGACGATGAGCGCATCAAAAAAAGCCTGGACAAATTCTTCTGGGAGAGGCTGCCCGAAACCGACCTAGGTGCCGCCATAAAAGAGGTAAAGCCCATCGGCGGCCGGCGCAAGGTTGACGCCTTAAAAAAATTTGCCGAGAAGAACGACCAGCCCTTAGACAAGTGGGTGGTTATCGGCGACAGCATAACTGATTTTAGAATGCTCCAGGCGGTGGAGGAAGCGGGGGGACTGGCTATCGCCTTCAACGCCAACGAGTACGCCCTGCCCCACGCCACCATGGGCTTAGCCTCCACCTCTATCTTTGACCTCAAGGAGATTCTGGAGGCATGGCAGAAGGAAGGCCACCCCTGGGTGGAAAGAGTGGTAAAATATAAGGAGAAGTACGGCGCCAAGGGGGGAGATAATAACAACTTCCACTGGCTCTCGGGCCGGAAAGACTTAAAGGAAGTCATCGAGATTCATAAGAGAATAAGAAAACTGGTCAGGGAGGAGGCGGGCAAGCTAGGTTGATTATATATTAATAAAGGGGGGAGAAGGGGAAACTGGATTCCCGCCTTCGCGGGAATGACAGAGTGGAGTATGTGAATGACAAAACGGGGTGGAGGAGCGAACCCTCCAAATTAAGGAGTTTACTCATTAGGGCGGGCTGGGTTGGGACAACAATACGTCCGCTGACAGAGTGGGGGTTGGGTGGGACGAAAAACGCACGTTGGTAAAGAAATGGATAAAATTCAAATAATCGGGGTGGGGGCGCTGAATATAGACCTTATCTATAAGGTCGAGCGCATCCTCGAAGACGGCGAGACGGCGGTGGACTGGGCCAAGTCCTTCCCCGGCGGCTCCGCCGCCAACGTCATCTATGGCCTGGCCAAACTGGGATTAAGCACCGGTTTCTGCGGCGCTGTCGGCGATGATGAAGAGGGCAAAAGGCTGCTCAATGACCTTCGGGGGGTGGGGGTGGATACCAGCCGGATAGTGGTAAAGCCCAAAGCCAAGACCGGCTCGGCACTGTGCCTCAGCGACCGGGGAGGTCGGCGCTCGCTATACGTCCAGCCCGGAGCCAACAGCCAGCTCAACCTGGATGACATTGACTTCGGCTACATCAATCAGGCAGAGATTGTCCACCTTACCTCCTTCGCCGACGACAACCAGTTCCAGCTCTCTCTAGGGCTGCTATTAAGGCTGGACGACTCGGTCAAGCTCAGCTTTTCCCCCGGAGCGCTCTACTCCGTCAAGGGAATAGATACCCTATCGCCCTTCTTGAGCCGCAGCCACCTGCTCTTCCTCAACCATAGAGAACTCCAGCAGATGACCGGTAAGGATGTGGAGAGTGGTGCGAAACAGTGCCTGCAAGCAGGGTGCCGCGTCGTGGTGGTAACGCTGGGTAAGGGCCAAAAGATAGGTTCAACCACCGCCGTCAGCTACATCAGGGACGCCGATAACGAGTATATTGTAGAGCCGCCCAGCCACGACACGACCGCCGAGGTGGATACCACCGGCGCCGGCGACGCCTTTGCCGCTGGCTTTATCTACGGGCTGATTAAAAACAAAGGGCTGGCGGAGTGCGGGCGTCTGGGCGATTTCGTGGCTAAGCTCTGCATCAGCCACACGGGGGCTAGGCACGGCCTGCCCACAGCTGAAGAGCTGGCGCTGCGCTACGGCAAGCTTTAAAGCTATTTCGCCGGCTTGGTCAGGATTTCGTCGACGATGCCGTACTCGACGGCCTGCTGGGGATTCAGGTAGAAGTCGCGGTCGGTATCATGGGTTACCTTGTCCAGCGGCTGGCCGGTGTGCTTGACGATAATGTCCTTTATCAGGTCCTGCTGCCTGGCAATCTCCCGCGCCGCGATGACGATATCGGAGGCCTGCCCCTGGGCTCCCCCCACCGCCTGGTGCATGTGTATCGTTGCGTTGGGCAACGCGTAGCGTTTGCCCTTTGCCCCCGCGCAGAGCAGCACAGTAGCCATGCTCGCTGCCTGGCCAACACAGATAGTGGAGACGTCAGGCTTGATGAGCTGCATGGTGTCGTAGATAGCCAGCCCCGAAGAGATGACGCCCCCGGGACTCTGAATGTACATGTTGACGTCTTTGTCCGGGTCTTCCCGCTCCAGATAGAGAAGTTGAGCGATTATAGTATTAGCCACCGGGTCGGTAATCGGCGTGAATAGCATAACTATGCGCTCTTTTAACAGCAACGAGTATATATCCCAAAATCTTTCACCTCTTGGCCCGCTCTCAACCACGCCGGGAATGATATTCATCGGTTGCTTGTTCATTGCTTTCCTCCCGCTAGCTTAAAGTTAATAACGAAGGTCAAGTTAATTATAACTCATTCTTCGATTTTTCTCACCCTGCAGGGCGTTGTCTTAAAGGCGGGATAGCCCGAGATGGGGTCGCTGGGCTCGTTATCGGTGAGCAGGTTGGCGTTGGCCTCCTTCCAGCCGTGCTGCAGGCTGAGCACCTGCGGGAGGATATCGGGGGTAATCTTAGCCTTGAGGGTGATGCTGCCCTTGGCCGATTCCACAAAGACCATTTCGCCGTCAGCGATACCAAGCTCAGCGGCATCAACGTCGTTAATCTCCACCAGCGGCTCCGGCTCAAGCTTTTTGAGCCTGGCGATATCGCGGTACTGGGAGTGGGTATAGGCAATCGTCCTGGTGCCGCTAATAAGGGTGAAGGGATAGTCATCGGAAGGCGTCTCTATCGGGCTAAAGGTGGGCAGGGGGTCGTAGCCATAGGCGGCCAGCGTCGGCGAGAAGATTTCCAGCTTGCCCGAGGGGGTATCGAAGCCCCTCTCCTCGTATTTGCGCCGGTAGTTATAGTCCCCGTAGAATATGCCACCGGGATTCTGTTGCAGTTGCTCCACGGTTATGCCCGAGGGCTTGAGCAGGTAGGCAAAGAGTTCCTCACTGTCCCGCCAGGGGAAGTAATCGGCATAGCCCATCTTCCTGCCCAGCTCCGACCAGAACTGCCAGTCCTCTTTAGCTTCGCCCGGAGGCTCCACCACCTTCTGCCCCATTATCAGCAGCGGTATTCCCTTGGTGGCGTAGTCCATGATGAGCCTGCCCTCCAGGAAAGCGGCGGCGGGCAGGAAGATATCGGCCATCTCGGCGGTCTCGTTGAGGAAAAGGTCGGATACCACCAGCAGGTCGAGCTTAGCGAAAGCCCTGACTACTTTATGGCTGTCGGGCCAGGTCAGGACGGGGTTACTGCCCTGGACGATGAGGGCCTTAACCGGGTAGGGTTCGCCAGTGAGTATAGCGTCAACCACCGGCATGGCGCTGGTCTCGCTGACAAACTTATTGAATATGGGGTAGCCAGCGCCGATAACCTCCTCGACCTTAACCCTCCCCTTCACCCTGAGGCTGGTCTGGGGCAATGGAAAATCGTAGGTATTGCCTCCGGCTATGTCTATATTGCCGGTAATAGCGATTAGTATTGATATGGCGCGGCTGTTCTGCACGCCGTTGATGCAGTGGTCCAGGGAAACGCCCTGGGTTATAGTGGCCGGCTTGGTGGTGGCGTAAACTTTAGCGAACTGCCTGATTTTAGCCGCGGGCACACCGGTAGTCTCGGCCACCGCCTCCGGGCGGTAGTCCTTAACATGTTTTTTGAGCTTGTCGAAGCCGAATGACCATTTATTAACGAAGTCCTTGTCATACCAGCCCTCGGCGATAATGACGTTCATTAAAGCTAGTGCCAGGGCGCAGTCGGTGCCCGGCTTGACCTGAATGTGGAGGTCGGCTTTCTTAGCCAGTTCAGTCACCCTGGGGTCAACCACGATAAGCTTGGCTCCCCGCTTCTGGGCGGCCAGGACGTCGAATTCCTCGCCTATCTTGGACTGCCCGGGGTTGCGCCCCCAGACGACGACGCATTTCGTCTTCTGGTAGCTGGGGGCTAAGGGGAACATGCGCCGGGCTATGGATAGCCCGTGCCCTATCGCTTTGGCGATAAAGCAGAGGGAAGCCCCCGAGGTGTAGTTGGGCGTCCCGAAGAGGCTGCAAAACCGAACAGCTAAGCGTGGTACGGCGCTGCCCACCAGCGGCTCGCCCAGGTGCACCACCAATGATTTAGCCCCGTAGTCGGCTTTTATCTTACCCAGCTTTTGGGCGATAATGCCCAGGGCATCGTCCCAGCTAGTCTGTTGCCACTCCCCGTTTACCTTTTTCAGGGGGTGGGTGGCGCGGCGGGGGGAATAGAGCCAGTCGGGTATGGCCAGCGCCTTGACGCAGAGTCTGTGTACGGGGTGCTCCTTCATGGCGCTGACCCTGACCAGCTTGCCATTCTCTACGTGGGCATTTATGCCGCAGCTACTCAGGCACAGGCGGCAGACGCTCTTGGCTAACGTGGTCTTACTTTTTAGCGGCACCCCTGGAACCCCCGGCCTTCTTGGCGGCAGTCTTCTTAGCCTTGGCCTTTGGGGCAGCCTCGGCCTTTTTAGCGGCTCGCCCAGGTTTTTCGGCTATTTCCACCAGCCGCTGCACCGTCTTGCGGGTAGCCAGAATCTGCTCCAGCGAGCTGCGCACCTGTGGCGTGTCGAGCTGCTTCCTGGCCTCGTCCTTCTTCTCGCCGGCGCCCTGAATCATCCTGTCCAGCTCGGCGTCTAGCTCTTCGGCCTTGACCTCCACCTTTTCCGCCTCGGCAACCTTACCCAGCACCAGCGAGCGGACAACCCGCTTGGTGGCGGCGGGACGAAGCTCCTCGCGCAGTTCTTCTTCTTTTTTACCGATTCGGCTCAGGTATTCCTCCATGGCCATGTTGTTGGCCTGCAGCTGCCTCGCCTGCTGTTCCAGGGTGCGGTCAATCTCCATCTCCACCAGTATCGGAGGGAAATCCACCTGGCTAAGGTCAACGGCAGCATCCACCACCCTCTCCTCAAACTCCATCCTGGCCCTATCCTCAGCCATCAGTTTCAGGTTCTCCGTGAGTCTCTTTTTGAGCCCGTCGAATGTCTTGAACTCGGGGTTGACGGCAGCGGCGAATTCGTCATTGAGCTCAGGCAGCCTCAGCTGCTTGACCTCGTTGATTTTAATCTTAAAGCTGGCTTCCTTGCCCGCCAGCTCCGCCTGGGCGTAGTCTTGGGGCAGCGGCAATTTAAACTCCTTTTCATCCCCACCCCCCATCCCCACCAGCTTTTCGGCGAAACCGGGGGCGGGGGCGCTCTGGTTCCTGAGTAGCTGGTACTGGACGCCCTCTTGCTTGATGAAGGGCTTACCCTCCACCTGGCTGTCAATATCCAGCGTCACCAGGTCGTCGAAAGCAGCAGGTCGCTCCGCCGGCTCCCAGCTGCCGTGCTGGAGGCGCAGTTGCTCCAGGGTGGTGTTGAGCTCGTCGCTGATATCGTCGGGCGGTTCTGGCTTGAGCCTGAGGCCCCCGTAGTCGCCCAGCTCGACGACGGGCTTCAGGGGCACCGTCGCCTTGAATATCACCGGGTCAGTCTGGGTTATCTCGATATCTGGGTTGGCGATGGGCTCCAGCTCCTGCTCCTTGAGCGCTTTCTCATATGCCTGGGGCAGCAGCTGGCTCAGGGC
>CAYNFV010000068.1:0-6053 GCA_964396645.1 uncultured Dehalococcoidales bacterium | reverse complement strand
TTCTCCTTTTTGGCCTTCAGCCTTTCGGCGATGTCGTCAAAGATGGCGGCGATTTCTGAGTTTTTCATGGGGATTCATATAGCACGTTTAACATTCGAATAGATATCTTTCCAGTGGCCTTGTCTCATCCGGAATTTAGTGCCATGATTGTGCCCAGTTCTGGCGTCAAAATCAATGAGAACCCCACCATGCTCAATGCATTCTATGAACTTTTCAAATGAGAAGCCAGAAAGTATATATAATTCCTTATAGAGGAAAAACTCATGATTTTCCCCTACCTTACTTTCCGCGATGACATAGAAACAATTACTAATTTTAGAGCCGATCGTATATCTCAGGTCATCGAGCCCCCAGTAGGGCTCAGGGTTGATGGGGCCAAGACCAATTCTTGCTTCTACTGTATTTAGCCATGCTGCAATTTCGGGTTTGCTTATTTTGGCTTTTGTATGATCGAATACAAATCTAAGCTTTTTTTGGTCTCTATCGACGAGTATTTTAAATCCTCGTGCTGTATGTTCCGTTGCGCTGGTTGTTGATCTAAAGCTCATCTCCTTTTCAGGGTATCTCTTACCGGCTGCTTTATGCCTCCAGCCGTAATATGGAAGCAACAGATTTGGCACGATTCTTGCGGCAGTCGGTGAGGGTTCGATATGTTTAAGCGTAACCAATGAAGTGGTATGCGCCCTTTGTCCCTTTAGTTCCCACTCTTGCGCGTTTGGTATTGGCAGATTGTTTTCTTTGAGTCCAAGAAGTGTTTCTAACGTATTACCCACTGCCCCATCGTTTCGTGTGTCAAGGGTTGCCTTCACGCTTTTATGCCAACCCTGTTGGAAAATCTCACGTATTGCTTCTACAAGTTCTTCTTTTGTGTATAGCTTCATTTGGGAGGTCTCCAGAAGTCCAAGAGATACTCAAAGGTAACGCCCATAGTAATATAGTTACTCGGCCAGCCAAATATTCCAATCCTGTTCACCAAGTTTGTCCTGTCCCAGATTATAATATTCCGCAGTTCGTAACCACGCTTTCTTAGTTCTTCAATCAGGGAGACATGTATGGTAATTCTCTGGTTTTCCCACCACATATCAGGCACGTTTATGACACAATGCGCCTTTGGTTTCAGAAACGGTAGGAGTGATTCAAATATTTCGCCCATGGCGTTAGTATACTCGTCAAGCGGCATTGTGCCCAAGTCTCGGGGGTCTTGTGAATATTGCTCTATTCTCCCAAGCTGTTCAGTCTTCCTGAATCTTCGTGACTTGTTCTTTCGTGCCCTGTTCAATAGGTTGGAATATGGTGGCGAGGTGAATATCAAACTAATTGTCTCCGGATCAAAGTATTTTGCTGTGAGTCTAGCGTCATCCTGCACAGCTAGCTGCTTTGCTTCTCCTAAGAAAGTGGTTTGGGCGATACGTTGTTCGCATAAATCGATATAGCGTTTTTGTAGGTCGAACCCTACAGCATTTCTGTTTGTGTCTCTCGCCGCCACCAGAGTCGTGCCGCTACCGACAAAGGGATCTAGCACAAGCTCTCCCTCATGGGTAAATAGTTCGATAACCTTTTTGGCTAAAGAGATGGGGAAGGTCGCTGGATGAACATTTTTGTCTCGAATATCTCTAGCCTCATAGTTAAACTGCCATACACCAAGCTGGCTCTTGAGCCATTCCTTTGGTGTCATACAGTTGATATGACTCGGATTACAGCCGCAGGTTCTTTGATGACCTATGTTTAACTTTGTTCTATAGAGGACACTGCTTTCCCGTATTGCTGTAGCTGTTTCTACCACCTGCTATCTCCCACAACAATGCTTGTACTTCTTCCCCGAACCACAGGGGCAGGGGTCGTTGCGCCCCACCTTCTTGCCCTTTACCTTAAGCCGTTTCCTCGCCTCGCCGCCGCCTTGAGCTTCAGCCTGTGCCTGGAGGGGAGTGGGGGCGGGGGCGGCTTGCCGCTGGGGGGTTTCGCCCCTTTGGGCGATGTTGGCGCGGTAGATGAGATGAGTTATATCATGCTGGATGTCGGTTTTGAGGCGCTGGAACATGTCGTGTCCGGCTCTCTTATAGGCGTCGGCGGAACGTTCTTGACGCAAGCCAGCCCAGCTTGCCTGGAGACGTTCATGCTCCATGTCCGTCAGGTGGTCTACCCAGTGCTGGTCGATACTCTGGAGCATGAGCAGCCTTTCCAGTATGCGCATCTTGTCGGCGCCGATGTCCTTCTCCTTTTGCTCGTAGAGGGTCTCGGCGTAGTCGGTGAGCTGCTCTTTGATTTCCTGGCTGCCCATATTGGAGAGGGTCCCGGCGTTGAGGCCCTGGGGGAGGGGAAAGATGGTGGCCAGTTCGCCGACCAAGCCCTCGGTATCCCAGCCGTCGCCGTAGCCGGCGGTATGGGTTTCCACCAGGGACTGCAGCTCGTCCTTGACCATGGACAGGATGTTCGACTTGAGGTCGGCGCCGCTTAATATCTTTTTGCGCTCCTCATAGATAAGCTCGCGGTGCTTATTGACCACATCGTCGTAGTCAACCAGGTGCTTGCGGATATCAAAATGGTAGCCCTCCACCTTGACCTGGGCGGCTTCGATGGCGCGGTTGACCCACTTGTTCTCGAGGGGGGTGTCCTCGCCCATGCCCACCCAGCCCATAATGGTTTTGATGCGGTCGCCGCCGAAACGGCGCACGATATCGTCTTCCAGAGAGATGTAGAAGCGCGAGGTTCCCGGGTCGCCCTGACGTCCGGAGCGGCCGCGGAGCTGATTGTCAATTCGCCGCGCTTCGTGGCGCTCGGTGCCGATGATATAGAGCCCGCCCATATCCAGCACCTTCTGGTGCGACTTTTGCCACTCCTTTTCCTCTTTGCCCTCGGGGTTGCCCCCTAAAATTATATCAACGCCGCGCCCGGCCATATTGGTGGCCACCGTTACCGCTCCGGGCTGACCCGCCTGGGCGACAATTTCGCCTTCCCTGGTGTGCTCCTTGGCGTTGAGCACGTGGTGGGGGATGCCCCTCTTGGTCAGGTCATTGCTCAAGCGCTCTGAGTTCTCGATGGATACCGTGCCGATGAGCACGGGGCGCCCTTCCTTATGCAATTCGGCAATTTCGCTCACCACCGCCTTGAACTTAGCCTCCTCGGTCTTATAGATATAGTCGGGGAGGTCCTGGCGAATCATTTCGCGGTTGGTGGGGATGACGACCACCTCCAGCTTGTATATCTTGTGGAACTCCTCAGCCTCGGTGAGGGCGGTGCCGGTCATGCCCGCCAGCTTTTGGTACATGCGGAAATAGTTCTGGATGGTGATGGTGGCGTAGGTGCGGCTTTCCTGCTGCACCTTGACGCGCTCTTTGGCTTCTATCGCCTGGTGCAGGCCGTCGGAGTAGCGCCGACCGTACATCAGCCTTCCGGTGAACTCATCGACGATGATGACCTGACCGTCCTTGACCACGTACTGGTGGTCGCGCTTGTATACCTCTCTGGCGGTGAGAGCATTCTGCAGGTAGCGGTGCAGGTCGGCGTTAGACGGGTCGTAGAGGTTGGGGGCTTTTAGCAGACCTTCGCGCCGGAGCATCCGCTCCATGCTGGTCATGCCGTCATCGGTGAGGCTGACGACGCGCGTCTTTTCGTCCACGGTATAGTCCGCCTCTTTTTTCAGGGCGGGGACGAGGCGGGCGAATATCTGGTATTTCTGGCCCGCTTCCACATCGGGGGCGCTGATGATTAGCGGCGTGCGAGCTTCATCAATGAGGAGGTAGTCCACCTCGTCGACGATGGCGTAGTTAAGCGGGCGCTGGACGCAGCGGGAGAGGTCTATGACCATGTTGTCGCGCAGGTAGTCGAAGCCGAACTCGCTTGAGGCGCCGTAGGTTATATCCGCCTGGTAGGCTTCGGCGCGGGAGATGGCGCGGAAGTGCGGCCAGCGGCTGTCGCCGGAGTCGTGTTCGGGGTCGTAGAGGCGGGTGGGGGTGTGCTCGTCGGGGCTTTGCATGGGATAGATGCTGGCCACGCTGACCCCCAGCGCATGATAGATGGGGCCCATCCAGTAGGGGTCGCGCCGCGCCAGATAATCATTGACCGTGACCAGGTGAGCGCCCTTACCGGTTAGTGAGTTGAGGTAGAGGGGAAGGGTGGCCACCAGCGTCTTGCCCTCGCCCGTCTTCATCTCGGCGATCTTGCCCTGGTGGAGGGCGATGCCCCCCATGAGCTGGACGTCGAAGTGGCGCTGACCGATAGTGCGCCGGGCGGCTTCGCGGACGGCGGCGTAGGCTTCGGGTAAGATTTTGTCCAGTGATTCGCCTTTGCTTACCCTGTCCTTGAACTCGTCCGTCTTGGCGCGCAGCTTCTCGTCGCTGAGTTTCTTAAATTCGGGCTCAAGCTCATTGATGCTATCTACTAAGGGCTTAAGACGTTTTAGCTCTTTCTCGTTGGGGTCGCCAAACAGTTTAACCATGTCCTTCTTCCCCGATTAACCTTCTGGCTTCCTCGGCTTTTGATTCGCTGACCATGACCTTATACTCCCCCATCCCATCAACGGTGAATACGTGCACGGAAGGCGCGGCATGGGATTTGAGGATAGAGGGTATGCCGTTGCTCTCGAGCAGGCTCTTGATAATGAGGGCTTCGGCTTCACCGAGGGCCCGATAGACTTCGACCAGTTTCATAGTTTTGCCCATATTGCCTCTATTCAAACATGGCGCCGATGGACTGCCCGGTATGGATGCGGTGGATGGCCTCACCCAGCAGCGGGGCTATGGGCAGGACGATAATCTTATCCAGTTTCTTTTCGCCTTCAATGGGGACGGTGTCGGTGACCACCATCTCTTTGATGGGGGCGTTGGTTAGCCTGGAGACCGCCGAGCCGGAGAATATGGGGTGGGTGCAGCAGGCGTATATCTCCTTGACGCCGCGCTTTTCCAGCGCCTCAACCACGCTTATCAGTGAGCCGCCGGTGTCAATCTCGTCGTCCACGGTGAGCGCCACCTTGCCTTCCACCTCGCCGATGACATTCATCGTTTTCGCCTTGTCGATATTGCCCACCCGCCTTTTTTCCATAATGGCCAGGGAGGCATCGAGGCTGGCGGCCAGGTCCCGCGCCCGCTTGGTGATGCCGATATCAGTAGCCACCACCACCAGCTCCTTGAACTTCTTTGCCTTGAAGTAGTTGACAAACAATTTAAGGGCGGTGAGCTCGTCAACGGGTATGTTGAAGAAGCCCTGAATCTGGGCGGCGTGCAAATCAACCGTGAGCAGGCGGTTAGCTCCAGCCACGGTGAGCAGGTCAGCCACCAGCCGCGCCGTTATGGGCACGCGGGGCTGGTCTTTCTTGTCGGTGCGCCCGTAGCCGTAGTAGGGAACGACGGCGGTGATGCGCCCCGCCGAAGCCCTCTTTAGGGCGTCGAGCATGATGAGCAGCTCGACCAGGTTGTTGTTGACCGGCGAGCAGAGGGGCTGAATAACGAAGGTGTCCCGCTGGCGGACGTTTTCCAGGATGCGGACGAAGATGTTCTCGTTGGAGAAGGTAAAGACCTCGCATTCGCCCGGGGCTATCTTGAGATAGTCCGCCACCGCTTTGGCCAGGGTGGGGTGGGCATTACCGGTGAATACCTTTAGCTCATCCATACTCGTTGCCTCCTCTCTAATACGGCTTTAACCCATTATAGCACTATTGTTGGTCAGGCTCATCCCCTTTAAGCCCTAAAAAATCTGCGATTTTTCAGGGGACCCACTTGTTTGGCGGAGGTGTGATTTTCCCACCCAGCCCGCCCTAATGAGTAAACTCCTTAATCTGGGGGGATACGCCCATCCGCCCCACCTTGCTAGCGTACGTTTTTCTGACCCACCCGTCCCACCCAATAGAGGTTAGACCTCTATTAATTCCTTATTTTGGGGTTGCGCCTAACCCCACCCTATACCTTGGGGGTTTCAAAGGGGGCGAAGCCCCATTTGAAATACGTTTATGGGTGGGTTGGTGTGGGAAAAACAACTTGGGGTGGGGCGTAACTCTTGAAGGAGGATATATAAGGGGTACCACCCTTATAGGGTGGGTATTGGCCTGCCTGCGCGTAGCC
>CAYNFV010000067.1:0-6178 GCA_964396645.1 uncultured Dehalococcoidales bacterium | reverse complement strand
GGTACATCATCCATATTTTGAGCAATCAAAATGGTACGGTTCTTTTTTAATGTGTGCCTTATTCCTAACTCGTAACAGACATTTGGGTTTCTATCCGTTAGGTCAGCGATAACAACATCTGACCTATTTAATCCTTCTAAGATATCCTTAATAAAAGCCCCACTTCGCGGCTTTGCCCGTTCACACTCAAAGCCGAGCCTGCTGCCTGTTACTGCTGGACTTATCATATGAGTAAATATTCCTGTCCATTCCTCTTCCGTGCAGGATTCAGTACCTGATATTGGCATAATGACAAAGCACTTCTTTTTAATGTTCATCCTCTCACCCCCCTTTAGTTTGTCACTCGGCCTGCCAGCCGAAGCCTTGGCGTAGGCTGGCGGAGAGGGTGGGATTCGAACCCACGCTCCGGTATAACCGGAGACCGCTTTTCGAGAGCGGCACCATAAACCACTCGGACACCTCTCCTTAGCCTCCCGATTATACCAAAAGTTATCATCGGGGCAAAGTCATAATGATATTGACACCTCTCGGCGCAAGTGATAACTTTGGTTTAAGGTTTGCTCTAGAGATGTTTACCGCTATTATGAAAAGATTGGTCTGGCTGGTGGTTATCGGGCTGTTATTGCAACTTGCCATAGCTTTCCCGGTGCAGGCTGAGGTAGAGCCGATTCTGGTCAAGGAGTTGAACTTTGTTTTCCTGCACGGGGCGGGGGGTAACTCCTGCTCCATGCAGCTTCTATCCGATACCATTATAGCGCAGGTAGAGCCCTATATCCTTGCCTACGAAGAAGCCAACCCCGGCATCGACATTCAGGTCGATATCATGAACCGGTGTTATCCCAGCGATGAGGATATGCAAACCTGGGCCAGTAACATCGCCGACAGTATCGGCCGCTACTGGCATGGCCGGCGGAATATAATCCTTATCGGGCACAGTGCGGGGGGTAAGGCGGCCCTTTATGCCGTGGCCAATAATGTGGGTGGTGTAAGGCAAAGGGTGGCCATGGTGGTGACGATAAACACCCCGATTAAGCCGCTGGGCGATTATTACATCACCGGCGGCGTTTCCGTAACCGACTACTGTCGCGCCCGCTGGTTTGGGGGAGATGAGGGCATCTGTGATTCGATATCCAACTACGATAGCTCCGAGGACGGGAGCTGGGTTGCCAGTAATAAATACTGGCTGGCTTTTGTCTCCGGCGAGGTGGCGCCTTCCAGCGACCAGTTTGATTTCGGCGGCGTTGACGCCTGGCCCAGGAATATGGATGACAGCACGATACCGATTTCAGCCCAGTATTCTGATGAGGCTGACGTCGTCTACTACGGCGAGCATGGACACGGCGATTTCGAGGAATCGGAGGTGGTAGCCAGCTTCATGGCGGAGCAGATACTCGACTACATCTTTGGTGGCACTATAGAGTGCTCGGTCTTTGTCCGCAGCGGCACCTTTGAGCATAAGTCTAACTGGCTGCCGGGGACGGATTACTGGGATGATACCCTGGGCAGCGTTCTGGTGGATAGCGGGCGATTGGAGCATTTTAACGAGTCCTATTTCTGGTGGCAGGGTTGGGAGGATGTGGTAGGGGAGTGCCCGGAGGGGAGCCTGCGCAGTAACTTCAAGGTGAGCGCGGTGAATCCCTTCATCTTTTTTACCGGCCTTAGCGAAGCGCGCTGGTTTGTTTCTCATGACTCTGGGGATTGTCGTCTCTACATAAGTAGCTGGGCTGCTCCCAGAAATCGCGTCAAGGTAGACTGGGAGATTTATCAGCAGGGGTTGTTGCCTGAAGGTGTCGAGCGCGACCACTACGAAGTCGAGATAGTCACCGGCACGCCGCTGACCAGCATCAAGTACGTTTCCTGGCTAACGGAAGACCCGCGTGACGTCAGGCTGCGGGTAATGTCGCAGGCGGAAAGCCCTTTCCGCTGGTTCCAGGCAGAATGGCGAGTCTACGCCAGCGAAACCAGGGAGAGACAAATCATTAACGAGCTGCTCAGCTATTTTCTGCAGTAGGGGGACTGCTTTAGACTCCCAGCTCCTTTCGAGTTTTTGCCAGGCGCTCCAGGCTTTGCCGTGATACGATACCGACTACTTTATCGTTTTCGACCACCGGCATATGGTCGAGCCACTGTTCGTCCATCTGGCCAAGCACGCTGGCGGCCGATTGCTGGGGGTGGGCGAGCTTAAGCTCGCTGACGGGGGTCATAATTTTGCCCAGGTGAGAGCCCTGATGCTTTTTCTTCACTCGTTTTACGTTTTCTATGGTCACTACGCCCTCCAGTTTATCGCCGTCGACGATGAGGCAGTAGCGCTGGCCGGTGGCCAGTATATAATCACGGATGAGCTGGCTGACGGTGGCTTGGTTGCTGATGAGGGGAATCTCGCGGGTCATTATATCCTCGGTCTTGACCGGTTGCAGGGCTTCGCGCGCTATCGCCCGGCGGCGGCTCTGGGCGGCGGCGGACTGCAGCACCCAGCCGACACCCACCAGCGTTAGTCCGTTGAACCACTGCTGTTCTGTAACCAGCAGCAGGATTCCGCCGGCGATGGTGAGCCAGCCAATAGTCAAGCCAATAAGACTGGTGATGCGGGTGGAACGGTCGTAATTGTCGCTGACTCTCCAGAGCAGCGCCCGCAGGATTATGCCTCCGTCCAGGGGAAAACCGGGGATGAAATGGAAGAGAAAGAGCATAAAGAAGATATAGGATAGCCACTGGATGACCACGTAAGCCACCACACTGCTGGTGTTGAAAAGAATGGCGTAGATTCCGTAAAAGATGCCGCATAGTAACAGGGTGGACAAGAGTCCCGTGGCCGCTATCAGCAGCTCAAGGATGGGGCGAGTAGCCTCTTTGCTTATCTCAGCTCCCCCGCCGAAGACGAACAGGGTGATGCGTTTTACGGAAACACCGCGGTTGATGGCGACGAGGCTGATGACAAAGGAGCGGATGCTGACCGCTATGAGGAAAAGCAGGCTGGTGATTAGGCCCAGGATTGTCCGATGCCAGAGGGGGAGCGCCTCGGGAAACTGGGTGACCATGATGGCGGTTATCAGGGCAAAAGCCAGCACCCAGGTATAGTGTAGGCGTACGCTAACCCCAAAAATTCGACCCGTCTTAGGCAGGCTGTCCATCTTCCCTCCGGACTAAATATACCTCATTAGTCGATTTATAGCTACCCTTCGGTCGGATTTGGGCTGCGGTCTAGCGCTCAATCAGCAACAGCCGGTAGCGCAGCTTGCCTGCCGGCGCCGTTATCTCCACGATATCGCCTACGCTGTGGCCGATAACGGCTTTGCCGATGGGGGAGTTAGAGGAAATCTTGCCCCTGGTGGGGTCGACCTCGCGGGGGCTGACGATGGTATAGTGCAGTTCCTCGCCGGAGGCTTCATCACGTAGGACGATAGTGCTACCTACGCTGACGCTAGGGGCGGTCTTTTGCTTTTCGTCAATGATAGTAGACGATTTCAGGGTCGCTTCCAGCTCCATAATCCGCCCCTCCAGGTGCCCCCTTTCCTCTTTGGCCGCGTCCAGGGGCGCGTTTTCGCGAAAGTCTTTATCCGCCGCCGCCTGCCTTATGTCCTCGATGACCTTTTCCCGTCGGCTCTTGAGCTGGGCCAGCTCGGCTTTGAGCTCATCGTAACCCTGTTGGGTCAAAGATGTAAGCGACGTATCCCGCTTTGAGGAAGAGGGGAGGGTTGGTTTTGCCTTCCTGGGCTTGAGTTGAGCCGCCAGGTTGACCTTGTTCCAGCCCTGCTTGCGGGCGTAACTCAAAAAGGCTCGTACCATCTCGACGTTTTTCAGGTAGCTGGTGTGTAAGGACGATAGCTGGGCGGCGTAGTCAGCCACCTCGCGGGGGGTGAGTTCGGCGAAGGGGTGTTCCCAGCCGTACCAGCGCACGAATTGGTAAATTGCCTGCTGGCCGGCTTCGCCTTCCTTGGGGGGAAGGGTGGCCAGAAAGCTGGTGGCGGCTTCTCCCAGGCTCGGATTCTTAGTCGTCATTTGGTGACCTCTGCACAATATCAAGGGCGACCTCGGCGGCTCTTCTCCCCGAAAAAAGCATGCCGCCGAAGGTGGGGCCCATGCGGGGCAGCCCGAAGACGCTGGCTACCGCCATGCCAGTCACGATTAGGCCGGGATATACCTCGCCCGTGCGCTCGACGATGGCTTCCTCTGATTTTTCAATCCAGAGGGCACCTTCCCCCTTCACCTGGAGCATGTCACGCTGCACCAGTTTTTGGATGACATCAGCCTCGTGGCCGGTGGCGTCAATGACCACCTTGGCCTCCAGAGGAACGGGGTCGAGGGCAGCAATCTCTTTGGGGAGGTGGTTTATCGGGCTCCAGTTGACCACCACGCCGGCGATTCGCTTATCTTCACGGACGACGATATCCTCGACAAAGGTCAGGCTGAAAATCTTGGCTCCGGCGGCGCAGGCGGCGGCAATAAGCCCGGCGCAGGCGTGGGGGGCATCGGCTACATAGAGTCCATCGCTCGCGGGAGAGTAGGGCACCTTAAGCTCGTCGAGGAACTCCTGGGCGGGCGCTCTTAAGGTGACCTTATTCATAAAGTAGCCGCCGACCCAGAAACCACCGCCCAGGTAGTTGTTGCGCTCTACAATCAATACCTTAAGTCCGGCCTTGGCTAGGTCCCGGGCGGCTACCAGCCCGCTGGGCCCGGCGCCGACGATAATGACATCGCTTTCAACGTATTCTTCAAACTGTTTGAGGAAGCTTGAGACGATAGCCCGGGTTACTTCCTTTTCCCGTGTCGGGTGAAATAGTGGCATCTTAAATTCTCCTCTCTATCGCTAGCATTTTATGGCCGGGATACCCAGATACTTTTCCACCAGCTCCATGGCGCAGAATTGCCCGCACATGCTGCAGGCGGCACTGGTTGAGGCATGCTTGCCGTGAACCTGGCGAGCCAGGGCGGGGTCTAAAGATAGGCGCGCCTGCTCTTCCCAGTCTAGCTTCTTGCGGGCGATGGCCATCTTTTTGTCCTGTTCGGCGGCGCCTGTTATCCCTTTAACAATGTCGGCGGCATGGGCGGCGATGCGCGAGGCAATAACTCCCTGCCTGACGTCCTCGGGGTCAGGCAGGGATAAATGCTCGGCGGGGGTTACGTAGCAGAGGAAGTCGGCGCCAGCAGCGGCGGCCAGAGCCCCGCCGATAGCACCTGTGATGTGGTCGTAGCCGGCGGCAATGTCAGTTACCAGGGGACCCAAAACATAGAAGGGCGCCCCTTGGCAGATAGCCTTTTCCAGCTTGACGTTAGCTTCGATATGATTTAGGGGCAGGTGCCCGGGGCCTTCGACCATCGCCTGGACGCCCGCCTTATGTGCTCGGTTGACCAATTCGCCGATAGCCAATAGCTCCTCGACCTGAGCCTGGTCGGTGGCGTCGGCCAGGCAGCCGGGGCGCATGCCGTCACCCAGGCTGAGGGTAATATCAAATTCCCTGGCTATCTCCAGCAGGCGGTCGTAATGCTCATAAAGGGGGTTCTCGCAGTCGTTGTGCAGCATCCAGCCGATGAGAAAGGCACCCCCTCTGGATACCACGTCAGCCACTCTGCCCTGTTGCTTGAGCCGTCCAATAGCGGCGCGGGTAACGCCGCAGTGCACCGTCATAAAGTCAACGCCGTCTTTGGCATGCTCATCAATAGCGTTGAATATATCCTCGACGCTCATCTTGACGATAGCGCCGTGATTGGCGATAGCCTCAATGCCAGCCTGATAGACAGGCACCGTGCCTATGGGCAGGGTGCCGGCGGCAATGATAGCCCGCCGGATGGCCGATATATCACCGCCGGTGGAGAGGTCCATGACGGTATCGGCGCCGCTTTCGGTGGCTACCCTGAGCTTCTCCAGCTCGGTATCCATATCGCCGAAGTCAGAGGAGGTGCCGATATTGGCGTTGACCTTGGTCTTTAGCCCCTGCCCGATGCCGCAGGGGACGAGGTTTTTATGCCTGATGTTGGCCGGAATAACTATTGTTCCCTCAGCCACCCCCCGCCGAATGAGCTCTGCCTCCACCCCCTCGTTTTTGGCTACCAGGCTCATCTGCGGTGAAATCTTGCCCTCTCTGGCCAGTTCCAGTTGTGTCATAACTGCCTCCTCTAAAAAATAATAAAAACAAGGGCTTGCGGCGGCTAAAATAAACCCTTGTTCTCTGTCGTTGCT
>CAYNFV010000066.1:0-6197 GCA_964396645.1 uncultured Dehalococcoidales bacterium | reverse complement strand
ATATCTGCAACCGCTACGGGGTGGACACCATCTCGGCGGGGGCGACCATGGCCTTTACCATCGAGTGCTACGAGAACGGGGTCATCACTAAGGCCGACACCGACGGCATCGAGATGAACTGGGGCAACCATAAATCAATAGTGGCCATGACCGAGAAGATGGTCAAGAGGGAGGGCTTCGGCGACGTTATTGCCGACGGGGTAAAAGCGGCCGCCGAGAAAATTGGCGGCGACGCCAGCCAATACGCCATGCATATCAACGGGCAGGAGATACCCGCCCACGACCCCAAGTTCGGCTACCATTGGGCGACCACCTACCGCCTTGACGCCACCCCCGCCCGCCATACCCAGGGGCCGGGAATACCCGTGCCGGGGATGGGGCTGCCCGAGCACGACGCCAAAGCCTTCAGCGGGCGCGCCGAGGCCCATAAACTGGGCAGCGACTTCAGTCATGTGGTCAGCTGCACGGGTACCTGTATCTTCGCCTTCTGGGCTTTCCCCGATGTGGCCGTTTTTATCGATTTCATGAAGGCCGTCTCCGGCTGGGACTTCACCCGCGAGGAGATTTTTAAGACCGGGGAGAGAATCGCCAACATGAGGCAGGCCTTTAATATCCGCGAGGGCATAAATCCACTAAAGTATAAGATTCCGGGGCGGATATACGGACACCCCGTGCCAACGCAAGGGCCGCTGAAGGGGATAACCGTGGACGAGGATACGCTCTATTCTGAGTACCTGACGGCCATGGGCTGGGATACTAAAACGACCAGGCCGAGCCAGAAAAAGCTGGCGGAGCTGGGGCTGGGGGACGTGGCTGAAGCGCTCTGGCCTTGAGTTGCCGAAGGCTAGACTTTAGTCTTCTTCCTCTCTACCCCAGCTTTGCATGAGCTCTTTCAGCTTTTGGGCGAGCTTGGGCTCGTTGCGCAGACGCTCGATAAAGACGGGGCAGCCTTCCAGGATTGAGTTCTGGGCGGCGGTGGCCATGCTGGAGAGCAGGTTTTGCAGGCCCAGGTCGGCTGGCTGGGAGATATCCATCCCCGGAGTGGCTTCGAGCTGGCGGCGGATGTCCTCGGCGGTAAATCTCATGGGCATAACGCAGGCCTTGTACCACGGGCAGTCTTTGCACTGGGCTATAGCGTAGGCTTCATCTAAAACATCACCCATATCTAACCCCCTTCTTGCAAGGCGATAACCTGTTCTAGGATGTTTTCCAGTTCCTCTAGGCTCTCGAGGCTTCCGTACTTTATGCCCCGAATCCAGCCCTCTTTATCAATGAAGAAAGTGCGTGGTATTTCATCCACTCCGTATTGCACCATCACTTCGAGTTCACTATCCAGCAGCACGGGGAAGGAAATGCTGGAGTCGGCGAGGAAGGTATTGACGGTCTCGGCTGAATCGTAAACATCGATGGTCAGCACTACCAGCTCCTCGGCCGGCCACTCGTCGTAGACCTGCTGTATGTATGTTATTTCCTCGAGGCAGTGGCTACACCCCGCTGACCAGAAGTTGAGCAAGACCGCCCGGCCCCGGTAATCGCTTAAGGAGAAGGTCGTGCCGGTGGCATCCTCGAAGCGGAAGTCGAGGGCTCGTTCGCCGGCCTCAAGGCCTTCGCCGCTATTCTCGTCGCAATCGACTATCAGGCCCAGTCCGCTGGTCAAATCGGGCTCGGCTTTGTCACAGCCGATGACTCCCATGACCGCCAGCGACACCAGCGCTATGACCAGGATTACTCTAGTTATCTCTAACCCCCTTACAGGTTGATAAGCTGGTTTAGAGCGTCCTCCAGCTGTTCCGCACTCTGGAAGGCGCCGGGCATTATACCCCGGATAGCGCCCTCTTTGTCGATGAAGAAGGTGCGCGGCAGGCTGGAAACCCGGTATTGCATGGTGACTTCAGCTTCCCTATCCAGCAGCACCGGCAGGGAGACCTCGATGTCGGCGAGAAAATCGCTGACCTTGTCGGCGTCCTCGCTGATGTTGATGGTCAGTATGACCACCTCGTCGTCGGGCCACTCGTCATAGACCTGCTGTATAAAGGGCATCTCCACGATGCACCAGCCGCAATCGGTTCTCCAGAAGTTGAGCAGCACCGACCTGCCCTTAAAATCGCTCAGGGAGTAGGTTGCTCCGGTGGCGTCCTGGAAGCGGAAGTCGGGGGCGGGGTCGCCGTCCTGAAAGGCTTGGCCGCCATATTCGTCACAATCGATGATGACGCCGAAGCCGCTTACTAAATCGGGTTCGCCTTCTCCAGGCACGTGGCCATTGGGTGTATCTCCATTTGGCTGGTCTCCGTTGTCATCAGCGCCGTCACAGCCGGCGGTGGTCACCAGTCCCACGACCAGCACCGCCGCCAGCGCTATTACCAGCAATGCCTTTAGTATTCTAACCATAATTCAACCTCTTTATTATTATAATTATTATAACCCTTAAAGGCTACCCTAAAACCAGTTACAGACTGGTCTATAACCAGTTTAGAGTATTGGTCAGGATGAGTATGCCCACCGTTATCAGCAGCAGGCCGCTGACGAGATAGCTCCAGGTGGAGTAGCGGTGCAGGCGACTTAAGAGGGGCCTGAAGAAGTCAAAGGCGAAGCCGATGACCAGGAAGGGGATGCCCAGCCCCAGCGAATAGATAGCCAGCAGGTAGGCGCCGCTCCAGACGGTCTCCGAGCTCCAGGCCAAAGTCAGGATGCTGCCGAGCACGGGGCCGACGCAGGGAGTCCAGGCCAGGGAGAAGAGGGCGCCGATGAGCATCGAGCGCAGGTAGCCGGTGGTGGCTCCTAAGCTAGGCGCCAGCCGTTTTTCGTAGTTGAGCCAGGGGAGCTTGAGCGAGGCCAGCAGGAATAAGCCGAAGGCGATGAGCAGGCCGCCGCCTATCTTGAGGATGAGCGAGTGGGAGCCGATGGCAAAGCCGGCCAGCCCTGCCGCCGCCCCCAGGGCGACGAAGATGATGGTGAAGCCGACGACGAAGCTGAGGGAGTGGAGGAATATGGGAAAACGTGTCTGTTTCCTCTCCGCTTCCAGAATTTCGGTGCCGCAGACGCTGGCCAGATAGACCGGTACTAGGGGCAGGACGCAGGGGGAGAAGAAGGAGAGCAACCCGGCGCCGAAGGCGACCCATATCGAAACATCTTCCATAGACTAAGCCAAAACTCTTATACCCAAATTGTTTAACCCTAATGCTAACCAATCTGGGCGAAAATAGCAAGCTGGTCACATTTTACCTAAAGGGCTATAATAGTTAGAGATGAGGCCCTTAAGCTACACCCAGATTTCGCTCTACCAGAGATGCCCCCTTTGCTATAAGCTGCAGTACATCGACGGGCTGGAGACTAAAGAGAAGGGCTATTTCAGCTTCGGCACCACCATGCACAGCTGCGCCGAGTATTTTTTCAAGGTTAAGGTACCCCCGCCGCCAACGCTGGAGCAGATGCTCGAATTCTACGAGCGCAAATGGCTTTCCGAGGGCTACGAGTCCGCCGAGGAGGAGGCCGAATACAAAGCCTACGGGCGGGAGCTATTGACCAAGTTCTGGGAGATTCACCAGGCCGATTTCCGCATGCCCATAGCCGTGGAGCACAAGTTCACCATCGACATCGGCAACGTCAAGCTGGCGGGTATAATCGATAGGGTGGACAAGCTGGAAAGCGGGGGCCTGGCCATCATCGACTATAAGACCAACGTCGAGCTTTTCACCCAGGAATACCTGGATAAAAACCTCCAGCTTACCCTTTACCAATTGGCGGTGGAGCAGTCCTGGTTCTTGCCCGTGGAGAGGCTGACGCTCTATCACTTCCGCTCCAACACGCCCGTAAGCTGCCCGCCGCGTGAGGAAGCCAGGCTGGAGGAGGCGCGGGGGGTGGTGCTTGAAGTAGCCGAGGGCATTCAGGCGGGGAATTTCCCGGCTAAAGAGAGCCCTTACTGCCCCTGCGACTTTCCCCAATATTGCCCCTACTACAAGCACAAGTTCGCCCCGGAGCGGGGGGAGAGCGATGTCCTCGACGAGGCGGCGGTGCCAGAATCAGTGGAGCGCTACGTCGCCCTGCAGAAGGAGATTAAAGGGCTGGAGCTGGAGCTCAAGGAGCTTAAGGAGATGATTGTCGCCTACTGCCAGGAGCGGGGGTTGAAGCGTGTCTACGGCAAGGACCACGCCCTGACCTACGGGACGTGGGAGAAGGGGGGCTACAGCGAGCCTGAGGTGAAAGCGCTGCTGGAGCCGGCGGGCCTGTGGCCGAGGGTACTCGGCTTCGACCAGTCCAAGCTCAGGGAGCTTATCAAGGATGAGACGGTTGCCCGCGAGCTGAGGCAGAAATTAGCCGAGCTGAAGCAGGTGGTCTCGTCCAGCCCACAGCTCTGGGTGCGGCGGCAGGTCGAGGAAGAATAGTATTCAGGGAGATTAATATGATTAGCTACGACGATTTTCGTAGGGTGGATATGAGGGTGGGGCGGGTAATCAAGGTTGAGGACTTCCCCAAGGCGCGTAACCCCTCCTATAGGTTCGAGGTTGACTTCGGCGCTGAGGTTGGGGTCAAGCGTTCCGCCGCCCAGTTGACTAACTACGCTAGGGATGAGCTTGTGGGCCGGCAGGTGGTGGCCGTGGTCAACTTTCCCCCCAAGAATATCGCCGGCTTTATCTCCGAGGTGCTTATCCTGGGGGTGGATATGGAGGGCGGGGTGGTATCAATGCTGCAGCCCAGGGATGAGGCCGTAATCGGGGCCAGGGTCTACTAAAACCAGTGGCCGCAGTTCAGCATTGAGGAGGCGCTGGCTCAAGTTATTCACTCCGAGGTCTTTGACTGATGAGCAAAGGGGGTTTTACCCCCTTGACAAGAGGTGTATAACTATATAATATACAGTAGAATAACTATAGCTAACCAGGGTAGATAGCGAGTGCACAGAGGCGATAGCTGGTTTGTCGAGTTTTTGCAGACAAATTGTTTGCCTTTTGGCGCTTTAACTGTTGACATATGGTAAATTATATGCATAATAAGCAGTAATCAGTGCACCTAGGTGTACTCATGGCTGTTTGCAGATAAAAAATTTTAAAAAAACCTTTAAGGAGGTAAAAAAGGAGGAGAAAGATGAGAACAGGAGTAAAAATCTTAGTTGCCCTGGCTATCCTGGCCCTAATCGCGGTGCCGTTTACGGCCTGTGATGAGGGAGGGGTGGATCTCACCGAATTACAGATTCCAGCCGGAGCACAGGGCCCGCAGGGCGAACAGGGCGACCCGGGGCCGCGGGGGCCTGAGGGGCCAGCGGGACCGCAGGGCGAGCAGGGCGAGCCGGGGCCAGCGGGTACAGCCGGGCCAGCCGGGGCGCCAGGGCCGATCGGACCCCGGGGACCAGTGGGAATGATGGGACCGCCGGGAACGTGCGGAGACCCCCTGACGCTGAATGTCGGCCTGACGGTCACTGACACTGGGATTACCGAACTCTGGGGGGACACCTGGATTGGTAATTCTTGCGTCAACGACGATCTAATCATAGAAGCCACTACCGAATTCTGGTGCGACGTATACGGTGTCAATGATACCGCCTCCAACTACTATTTCCAGCTTGACCCGTTCACTAACTCGGGCTGGTTGTTAATGGGCCCTGACCTGCCCACCTCGGCCACATTCCAGATTGACGCACTCACGGGTAACGTTACTACCCTCGGTACCGTGGCCGTTAATACTACTGGCGGTACTGGCGCTATTACGAGTAACCAGCCTGCCTTCAACCTGTTAAACACCACGCCCACCACGGTTAACTTCGCCGGCAATGCATCCGTGAATATCGGCGACACATCGGGCACGACCCTCATTAGAGGCCATGTAGACCTGGGTAATGATACTGTCAATGACACTGTTACCTTCGGTTCCATGGTAGATAGCCATATTCTCCCCAAGACCCCTTTTACCTATGACCTGGGCAGCAGCGGCAATAGGTGGCATGACTTGTGGCTTAATCACAACCTGACCGTAGCTGACGGTACCGGCGGTATTGCCAACACTATCACGCTGGGTGATGCTACTTTTTGTAACGATATACTAAACGTCAATGCCGTTTCCACCTTCACCTGCGACGTATGGGCTGACTCTTTCAGCGACGACACATATTTCAATCTTGACCCAGCTACCGATGGCTGGTTATACATGGGTGACGACCTAGACGGAACACCGACGGTCAGATTCAGTGTTGACGCCAGCACGGGTAA
>CAYNFV010000065.1:0-6223 GCA_964396645.1 uncultured Dehalococcoidales bacterium | reverse complement strand
CGCTGATGGGCAGCCTCATCGCCCTGCACGGGGTCAACTTTGCCGCCCCCGGCGTCCTGGGCAAGGAATTCCCCCGCTTCATCAGGGCTGAGGCCGGCAACCCCATCTATAACCACTACCAGTGTAAGGACGGCAAGTGGATTGTCATTGCCCATCTCCAACCCGATAAATACTGGCCCAACGTCTGCAAGGCAATGGACATAGAAGAACTGGAGCACGACCCCAGATTTAACACTATTGAAGCCAGGCACGACCACGGCAAGGAGCTGGTGGCCATACTGGACAAGAAGTTCGCCACCAAGAACCGGGACGAATGGATGAAGATCTTCAAGAAGGAGAACGTAATCTACACCCCCATCCAGTCGTCCAGTGAGGTCTTCGAAGACCCGCAGGCACTAACCAACAACTATATTATCCCGGTCGAGCACCCGGTCTGGGGCAAGATAAAGATGCTCGGCTTTCCCTGGGCATTCAGCCAGACCCCAGCGGCGGTCAAGCGAGAGGCGCCGGAGCTGGGGCAACATACCGAGGAGATACTGCTGGAGCTGGGCTACAGCTGGGATGACATCGCCAAGCTGAAAGATGAAGAGGTAATTAACTAAACAAAGAAGGCTGGGGAGGTGAGTCGGATGAGCAGTCAGATTAAAGCGGGCAAGGTCGGTGAACTAGCCGATGGGGCTATGAAAGTCATCTCAACCAAGCAGGGGGAGTTTCTTCTGGCTCGGGTCGGCAACAACTACTACGCCGCGGATAACCGCTGTCCCCACATGAAAAGCAAGCTAGACCAGGGTACGCTGGAGGGAACGGTGGTCACCTGCCCTCTGCATGGCTCTAGGTTCGACCTGAAGGACGGAAAGGTGGTGCGCTGGCTGGGAGGCACCGGCGTCCTGGCTCGGGTGGGTAGAGTCTTCAAGTCAGCTAAAAACCTTAAAACCTACCCGGTGCAGGTCAAGGACGACCAAATTCTGATAGAACTCTAGCCTAAAAATTGTGATAACTTTGTAAGTTTTCTCCCCCCGATTTTATACTTTTGTCACCGTTTAGTGTGTATTATGACTAGAGAATAGCAGAGGGTTAAAATGTCCATTATTTTCTCCGGTAGCGAACTGCTGGAAGTAGCGGTGGGCATAGAGAAAAACGGGGCTGCTTTCTACCAAGCCCTGGCTGAAAAAACCAAAGACAAGAGTACCCGGGCTATCTATGAACACCTGGCAGCCGAGGAAATAAAACACCGGAGGACTTTCCAGGACATGCTGGATAAGGTCGGTGACTATCAGCCGCCGGAGGGCTACACCGAAGACTATCAGCTATATCTGAAATCTCTGGTCGACAGCTCGGTCTTCACTGATGTCACCCAAGCCCGGCAAATCGCCGCTAAAGTGTCCTCTGAAGCTGAAGCCCTCGATATCGGCATTCAGGCTGAAAAGGACTCCATACTCTTTTACACCGAGATGAAGGAGCTGGTAAAGCCCGCCGACCATCAGATTATGCTCAATATCATCAACCAGGAAAGAGAGCACCTGAACCAGCTTTCCCAAATTAAAAAAACAATATCCGAAGCCGTATAACTCCCGAGGTTAGAGGAGAGTGAAGATGACGTCAGAACAGGATAAGACCCTAAAAGGACTCCAGGTTGCTATCCAGATGGAGATTGATGGCAAGGAATACTACCTAAAAGCCAGCCGGGAGAGCGCTAACGAGCTGGGCAAAAAGCTCCTGGAGAAGCTGGCCTCCGAAGAGAATACTCATCGCCAGAAGTTTGAACAGATATATAACATCACAAAAGACAAAAAGGGCTGGCCGGCGAGTGATTTTCAGCCCGACGGCGGCAAGACACTGAGAACCATCTTTGCCCGTGCCACTGAAGAGATGGGCACCAAGACAAAAGCGCCAAAAACCGAGCTTGATTCCGTAGAGACGGCGATGTATATGGAAAATAAGACCTTTGACTATTACACGCGTCAGGGGGCAGATGCTACCCACGATGCCGAGAGAGAGTTTTATTATGCCGTGGCCGGAGAAGAGAGGGAGCACTATTTGATTCTGCTCGACTACTATGAATACCTCAAAGACCCCGCCGCCTGGTTTGTCCAGAAGGAACACTCCTCCCTGGATGGGGGTTAAAAGGAGCCAAGCTATGCTGGAGAT
Organism: uncultured Dehalococcoidales bacterium; assembly: GCA_964396645.1. Taxonomy (GTDB): domain Bacteria; phylum Chloroflexota; class Dehalococcoidia; order Dehalococcoidales; family BS750m-G39; genus E44-bin88. The sequence goes on along the minus strand of CAYNFV010000065.1, from coordinate 4,075 downwards.
TAAAAACCTGAATGTGGCGGTAGAGGGAAGAGAAATCCTGCACGATATCAACCTGAAAATCGACACCGGCGAGACGCACGCCCTCTTCGGGCCTAACGGCAGCGGCAAGACCACCCTGCTCATGGCCATAATGGGCTTCCCCCGCTATCAGGTGACCAGGGGCCAGATTCTCTTCAAAGGTAAGGATATAACCAAACTGGAGGTGGACGAGAGGGCCCGCCTGGGCATCGGTATTTCATTCCAGCGCCCGCCCGTGGTGCGGGGGGTAAAAACACGGGATATGGTCAGCGCTGCCCTGAGGGGCAAGGGGGGCGAGAAGGTTATTGATAAACTGGCGGAAAGGGCCGACCTTACCGGTTTTCTGGACAGAGACATCAACTACGGCTTTTCCGGTGGAGAGATAAAGAGAGCCGAGCTTATGCAGCTGCTGGCGCAGAAGCCGGAGCTTACCCTGCTCGATGAGCCCGAGTCCGGCGTCGACCTGGTAAACATCGCCCTCATCGGCAAGCTGTTGAACGAGCTTTTGGAAAAGGACTGCCCGATACGCACCCGAAAGTGCATGGGGCTTATTATCACCCACACCGGACACATACTGGAATACGTCAATGTCCGTACCGGCTACGTCATGCTTAACGGCAGCATCGTCTGCCAGGGCGACCCTCACGAGATTCTGTCCACTGTCAAGGAAAAGGGTTACGAGGAGTGTGCCCGATGCGTGAAATAAAGTCCTCTAAGTCATATAAGGATAAAGCCAGAGCCGCTGAAGCAAAAGCCGCCGCCATGGGCGAGGATATAGACATAGAGGCCTTCAACGCCGAAGCTGAAGAGCAGCCCTATCAGAAAGACCCATCCAAGCTGCCGACTAAAGCCAAGAAGCAGATGCTGGAGGCCGGCGTTATTCTGGACGACACCAGCCAGCGCTCGGGTACCTATATTCAGATGGACAATATGCCCGTCCATTTCTCTAGCCAGCAGGAGGGCATTGAGATAATGGCTATGAGCGAAGCGCTGGAGAAATACGACTGGCTGGCCGATTACTGGTGGCGGGCGGTGGCGGTGGATACCGATAAATATACCGCCCATATCGAACTTAAAGACAGCAACGGCTATTTCATCCGGGCGCTGCCCGGAAAGAAGACCGTCTATCCCGTCCAGTCTTGCCTCTACCTGGCCAGGGCGAAGCTGGCTCAGAACGTACACAATATTATTATCGCCGAGGAGAACTCCGAGCTGCACATCGTTACCGGCTGCACCGTCGCCTCGCCCAACGAGCCGGGGCTGCACCTAGGCGTCTCCGAGTTCTACATCAAGAAGGGGGCTAAAGTAACCTTTACCATGATTCACAGCTGGAACCCGGAGATAGCGGTGCGCCCCCGTACCGGTACTATTATTGAAGATAACGGCTTATTCATGAGCAACTACGTATTAATGAAGCCGGTGCGTTCGCTGCAAACGAACCCGCTAACTAACTGTGTGGGCGAAAACTCTACCGTCCGGTTTAACAGCGTCCTGGTGGCGCCGCCCCAATCCCACATGGATGTTGGCTCGCGCGTGCTGCTCAACGCCAAGGGGGCCAAGACCGAGATAATATCGCGGGCGCTCACCACCGGCGGCAACATTGTCGCCCGTGGCTATATAGAGGGCAACGCCCCCGAGGTCAAGGGGCACCTGGAGTGCCGGGGGCTGATTCTGGAGGAGAAGGGCACCATTCACGCCATTCCCGAGCTCAAGGGCAACCTAGCCGGCATCGACCTCTCCCATGAAGCCGCCGTGGGCAAGATTGCCGAAGAAGAGGTGGAGTACCTCATGGCGCGCGGGCTGACCCGAAACGAAGCCACCGCTACCATAGTCAGGGGCTTCCTCCATGTGGATATCGAGGGACTGCCGCCCCAACTGGCGAAAGAACTGCAGAAGGCTATTGAAGAAAGCGAAAAAGACCTCATGTAAGAGGTGAAAGATGGACCTTAAAGCCTTGTACAAACTGGGCTACGGCCTTTACATCGTAAGCTCTCATAAGGGTAAGAAGCTCAACGGGCAGGTAGCCAACACTGTCTTTCAAATTACCTCCCAGCCCCCCACCATCGCCGTCAGCATCAACAAAGAAAACCTGACCTACGAATATATCAAGCAAAGCCAGGTCTTTACCGCCTCTATACTTGCCCAGGACACGCCGCTGGCTTTCATCGGGCATTTTGGCTTCAAGTCGGGGCGGGACATTGACAAGCTCAAGGGCATCAATTATAAGATAGGTGTGACCAAGGCGCCCATAGTTACCGACCACACCCTGGCTTATCTGGAAGCCAGGGTAACTCAGGAGGTGGACGCGGGAACACACAGTATCTTTATCGGTAAGCTGGTGGGGGCGGAGGTTATCGGGGAAGGTGAGCCGATGACCTACGCTTATTATCATCAGGTCAAGCGGGGCACCACCCCCAAGACCGCCCCCAGCTATATTGCCGAGCAAAAGGAGGCAGGTCCTAAAATGGCTAAGTACAAGTGCACCGTCTGCGAATATGTCTACGACCCCGAACTGGGAGACCCCGACGGCGGGATAGCCCCGGGCACGCCCTTCGAAAAGATTCCCGATGACTGGGTCTGCCCCGTCTGCGGAGCCGCCAAGAGCGAGTTCGAGAAAATAGAGGAGTAGTGGTCGTGTATAGCAAATGCCCGGGACAGGATATGCGCAACCTGCGGATCTCGGTGCATAAGTGCCCTAACTGCGGTGCCGAGGTCGAAATCTTCTCCGACGAGATGCGGGTAAAATGCCCTAACTGTAAGCAGTACGTCTACAAAGAAAAGGTGCCCTCCTGCATCGAGTGGTGCACCTCAGCGCCGCAATGCCTGGGCAAGGAAAAGTGGGCGGAACTGACGGGCAACGATAAGAAACAGCCATAAATAATAATCGAGGAGGAGTAATGGACAAAAAGGAAATTGTTGACCTACTAAATAAAGACATTGAAGGTGAGCATGCTGGCATCATCCAGTATCTGACTCATGCCTATGGCATGGGCGAAGGCGAAATGTCCTGCGAAATTGAAGCCCTCGCCAGAGAGGAAATGCGCCACCTGGACTGGCTGGCCGAGACCATCGTCGAATTGGGCGGCACCCCCAGCCTCGAGCGGGGGAATATGCGTATGGGCGGCAAGGCGGTGCCGGAATGGATGGCCAACGACGTGCTGCTGGAAGAAGACGCCATCAAACTCTACAAAGAGCACATCAAAGCTATTGATGACCAAAAGATAAAAAGGCTACTCAAGCGCATCTTGTCTGACGAAGAATCTCACCGCGGTGATTTCCAGCACTTCGTAGATAAAGCGAAGAAAGAAGGAGCCAAAGATATAAGGGGCAGCCACCAAGATGAGACCACCCAGGTTCTTAACTGGGGCATCGAGCACGAATACACCGTCATCCTGCAGTACATGCTGCAATCATATCTGGCCACCGACGCCGAGGCCAAAAAGGAGCTGGAAGACCAGGCCATCAACGAGATGCAGCACCTGGGCTGGCTGGCTGAGGAGGTAGTTGATGGTGGCGGCACTCCCCGAATCGAGCACACCAAGGTCGACCGTTCCCGGAAGACAGCTGATATGCTCCGCTCCGGCATTGAAATAGAGAAAGAAGTGACTGAAGCCTACGACGAGGCCGCCAAGAAGATTAAAGACCCCGGCCTTAAAAAACTGCTGATTCGCATCAGAGACCATGAAATCTACCACACCGACATCTTCAGCGACCTGCTCAAAGAAGAAGAGGGGAAATAAAAAGGACACCAAGATGAAACCGAGAGAGATAAAGCGGGGGGTCTACTGGGTGGGGGCTATCGACTGGGATAGGCGGCTTTTCGACTCGCTGATACCTCTCCCCGACGGCACCAGCTACAACTCCTATTTAATCAAGGGCAGCACCAAGACGGCCCTCATCGACGCTGTTGACCCCACCATGAAAGAGGTGCTGCTGGAGCACCTGGACGAGCTCAAAATAAAGAATATAGACTACGTCATCGCCAACCACGCCGAGCAGGACCACTCCGGGGCTATCGCCCAGCTGGTCGAGAAGTATCCCCGGTCCAAGGTAGTCT
>CAYNFV010000064.1:0-6227 GCA_964396645.1 uncultured Dehalococcoidales bacterium | reverse complement strand
CAAAAGCTAAAATCGGGGTCATCGGCGGGACGGGGCTTTATCAGATTGAAGGGCTGACCGAAATCGAAGAGGTCAACCCCACCACCCCCTTCGGCAAGCCCAGCGACACTATAACCATCGGCAAGCTGGAGGGGACCAGCGTCGCCTTCCTGCCCCGCCACGGCCGCGGGCACACCATCCTCCCCACCGAGGTGCCCTACCGCGCCAACATCTACGCACTCAAAGCGCTGGGGGTGGAGCGCATCATCTCGGTCAACGCCGTGGGCAGCTTTAAGCAGGAAATAAAGCTCGGCGACCTGGTTATCCCCGACCAGATTATAGACCGCACCCGCCAGCGGCCCGACAGCTTCTTTGGCGGCGGCATCGTGGTGCACATACCCTTCGCCGACCCCTTCTGCCCCGACCTGAGTAAGATACTGTATGACGCCGCTAAAGAGACTAAGGCCAGGGTGCATTTCAAGGGCACCTATGTGGCTATGGAAGGCCCCGCCTTTTCCACACGGGCGGAGTCAAAGCTCTACCGTTCCTGGGGAGCAGCCATTATCGGCATGACGGCGCTGCCCGAAGCCAAACTGGCGCGCGAGGCCGAAATCTGCTACGCCGCTATCGCCGGCGTCACCGACTACGATAGCTGGCAGGAGAAGAGCCAGTCCTTTAACATTGACACCATACTCAAAGCACTGCGCCAGAATATTGATGCCATCAAGCCCATCATCAAGCTGGCGGTAGGCAGAATACCCGAGGAGCGAAGCTGCGACTGCGCCAGTGCCCTTAAAGACGCCATCGCCACCAGTAGCAAGAACATAAGCGCTGAAGCAAAGAAAAAACTCGACCTGCTCATCGGCAAATACCTCAAAGGAGGCGGTTGACCCTATGGCCGATTTTGAGTTTAACTGCCTGCCCACCATCATCGGCAGCATGCCCCACACCGACCCCGCCGCCGCCTGCGCCCAGGTGCTCCGCTACCTCAAGGACATACCCGCCTGGCCGCAATTGCCCCGCCGCTCCTTCAAGGAGAACATGAACGCCCAGTTCAGCGAGGGCTTCCCCTGCGTCAGGCTCACCGGTGACCGGCTGCGCTTCGACCGCACCCCCGACCTGGACGAAGCGCTGGAAAAGTTCTATACCGCCTACCTTGAGGAAGACATCGATAAATACCCCACCACCGCCGCCTACGCCGCCGGGCTGCACGCCTTCCTCGGCTCTCAAGGCCTGAAGCCGCCGATGGTCAAGGGGCAGATAACCGGCCCCCTCACCTGGGGCCTGAGCGTTACCGATAGCGAGGGTAAGGCGATACTGTATGACGACGTCCTCGGCGATGCCGTGGCCAAATTTTTGAGGCTCAAGGCGGCCTGGCAGGAAAAGCAGCTGAGCTATATATCGCCCAATACTATCATATTCGTCGACGAGCCCTACATGGCCTCCTTCGGCTCGGTGGCGGTGCCCCTCTCCAAGGAAAAGGTGGCCAGCCTGCTCGAAGAGGTCTTTCGCGGCATCAAGGGCTTTAAGGGAGTCCACTGCTGCGGCAACACCGACTGGTCGGTGATACTGGAAACCAGCCTGGATATCTTAAGCTTCGACGCCTACAACTACGCCCCCTCCCTCAGCCTCTACCCCAAGGAAGTCCAACGCTTCCTGAGCAGAAAGGGCGTCATTGCCTGGGGCGTTGTCCCCAACGACAGCCCCTCGCTGCGCAAGGAGAATGTCGCTGCCCTCAAGGACCGCCTGGAGGAAGCCATGCTCCCCTTCACCCGCAACGGCCTTGCTTTTAAGCAGCTTGTGGCCCAGAGCATCATCACACCCAGCTGCACCCTGGCCTCCCTGGAATCACCCGACGCCTCCGCCCACGCCCTGGAGCTTTTAGCCGAGCTATCCAAAATAATGAGGAGTAAATAGTAATTGGAAAGAAACGTAGAGACCCTTCGCTACGCTCAGGGTGACAAAAAACATGTCATTCTGAAGAAGCAAAACCTAATCCTGTCATTCTGAGGGAGCACAGCGACCGAAAAATCCCAAAGATGGACAAACAATACTACGTGTATATAATGACCAACAAAGGGCATAGAGTGCTATACACAGGCGTAACCAATGACCTCCAGAGAAGGGTCTACGAACACAAAAACAAACTGGTCAAAGGATTCACCAATAAATACAACGTTATCAAGCTTGTTTTTTACGAGGTTTGTAACGATATAGAAAGTGCTATTCTCAGGGAGAAACAGATTAAGGGGTGGTTGAGGAAAAAGAAGATCGCCCTTATTGAGTCAATGAACCCCGAATGGAGGGATTTGATTCTGGATTAGAATGTCATTCTGAAGGAGCGTAGCGACTGAAGAATCCCCAGAGACCCTTCGCTACGCTCAGGGTGACAAAAAAGGAAAAACGTCATTCTGATGGAAGTCCTGCGCAGGCAGGTAGCCGAAGAATCTCTAAGATTGGAGTCCATTCTATGGAATGTAATATTGACGTCAACAAAGCCAACTGCAACTGCACCTACGAGCCCTGCTCCCGCAAGGGCAAGTGCTGCGAATGCATCGCCTATCACCTTAAACTTAATGAGCTTCCCGCCTGCGTCTTCCCCTCAGAGGTGGAAAAGACCTACGACCGTTCCTTCGCCCGCTTTGTCCAGCTCCACACTAGCCAGAAGGCTTAATTTGGGTTATATTACTCATAGGTTGGTAAGAGTCGATGGAGTCCATTTTTCTGCTCACCGGCCCACCGGGAAGCGGTAAGACCAGGCTCATCAAGCAGGTCGTCGCCAGGCTGGAAATCAAGGCCGGCGGCTTCTACACCGAGGAGATAAAGAGCCAGGGGGTAAGGCAGGGCTTCCGGCTGGTCACGCTGGACGGAGAGACGGCGGTGCTCTCTCATCTCTATTTCAAGAGCCCGTATCGGGTGAGCAAATACGGCGTCGACGTCGAAAGCCTGGACAAGATAGGCGTCGCCGCCATTAACCGGGCAATCAAGGAGTGCGAGCTGGTGGTTATTGACGAAATCGGTAAGATGGAGCTATTCTCGGTCAGATTCAGGGAGGCGTTATTGAAGATACTAAACAGCGATAAGAGGCTGCTGGCGACCATCATGCTCAACCCCAACCCCTGCGCCGACGCCATTAAATCCCAGCCCCGGGTAAAGCTGGTAACCCTGACCCGGACCAACCACCCGCAGGTTATGGCCGAGCTACGGGAATGGCTGAAAACCGAGGCTTAGAAAAGTGTAGTATAATCTTACCCAGAGGTTAAAATGCCAACGGTTTACCTGGTGCCCCATACTCACTATGATGTCGCCTGGGCTTTCTCCAAGGAAGACTACCTCAAGATAAACGAGGCCATCCTCAAGCAGGCACTGGAGCTGATGAAGCACCCTGAGTTCAGGTTCTGCCTGGAGCAGACCTTCCTGCTCAAAGAGATGGAGAGTAGAAACCCCACCCTCTTTAAGGGCATCAAAAAAATGATAAAGGCGGGCAGACTGGAGATAGTCGATGGTCAATACCTCATGGCCGACACCATGCTGCCCAATGGCGAGGTGCTGCTCCGGGATATACTGGTCGGCAAGCGATACTGTAAGGAAAAATTCGGCATTGATGTCCCCGTGGCCTGGGCTGCCGATAGCTTCGGCATGAACGCCCAGCTCCCCCAGATATACAAGAAAGCGGGTTACCAATGGCTGGCTTTCCGAAGAGGCGCCCGCCCCGAAATCAGGGAAAGCGAATTCCACTGGAAGGGGCTGGACGGGACCACCATTCTGGCCCACTGGTTCCCGCTGGGCTACCGGGCGGGGCTGAACATCGACCGGTGGCCGGAATCGCTAGCTGAGCTTAAAAAATACGCCTGCACCCCCAATATCCTCATGCCCTGCGGCAGCGGCTCCATGCCGCCACAGCCCGAAATCATTCCCGAGGTAAAGAGGTGGAACAAGCGTAACCCCACCACACCAATGAAGATTGCCACCCCCAGGGAGTTCTTCCAGACGTTGGAGAGCTGCGATAAGAAGCCCGAGGTCATCGAGGGCGAACTCTACGACGACGAGCTGGTGGCCGTTTTCCCCCAGGTATGCTCCAGCCGCTCCTGGATAGTGCAGAACGCCAGAGAGTGCGAGAGGCTGCTCGTCACCGCCGAGGAGTTCGCCACCATCGCCTGGCTCCTCGGTGCCGAATATCCCGCTGATGACCTCCGCGAGGCGTGGGAAAAAGCGCTGTTTATTTCCTTCCACGATATAATCACCGGCTGCGGGGTGGATGCCATCTACGCAGAAGTAAGAGAGGTTTTCACCTTTCTCAAGAGCAAGCTCAACCAGCTCCTCACCGAATCCTTAATCTACATCGCGGAGAGGATAAACACCCAGGGCAAGGGCACCGCCGTCTTTAACCCCCTCTCCTGGTCAACCAGGAATTGGGCCGAATCGTCTCAAGGCGGCTTTATCGCCGATGCCCCCCCGCTGGGCTATAAGGTGCACCCACCCACCCGTAAAAAAGCGTCGGGGAAAATAAAAATCAAGGGCAACAGGGTAGAGACGCCCTTCTACCGCATCCAGGTGGACGAGCAATCGGGCATTATTGAGGTCGATGACAAGGACGGCAACCGCCTCTTAAGCGGTAACGAGCTTGTCATCGAAGACGAGGTCGGCGACCTCTATTATCACCGCAGCCGCTTTTCACCCGAGCTCATCAAAAGCGAGTCGGGCCGGGGCATAAAGTACGGCAACTTTAAGCCCAAGGGCTTCCGCATTGAGAAAGAAGGCTCAAGGGCAAGGGTAGTCTTTGAAAACGAGTACTACTGCCTAACCTGGCCCTACCGTCTTAAAGAAAAATTCCCCCCCATACTCTACAACTACAAGACGCTGGATATCACTAAGGAGGTCATAATCTACGCCGACCTGCCCCGCCTCGAATTTATCACCCGCGTTGATAACAAATACCCCAACATACGCTTAAGGGTCAGGTTCGATACCGGCATTGACCGCAAGCTCTGCTTCCGCGAGACGCAGTTCGGCGTCATCTCCGAGCCAACCGAATACTTTACGCGGGGAAAGGGAGCCGAACCCTCGGGCATACCTAGCTTCTTGAGCTGGCTCGATGTCAGCGACGGAACGCGCGGGGTAACCTTTATCAACAAGGGCCTGCCCGCGGCGGAAAAGGTGGACACCGCTACATATATAACCCTCTTCCGGGGGGTATACGGGCTCTCCGCCGACGGCGTGGCCGGGCCTCTGGTCCCCACCCCCGACGCCCTGGAGCTGAGGCAACACACCTTCGAATACGCCGTTCAGCCCCACGACGGCGACTGGCGGCAGGCCGAGGTCTACAAGCAGGCGCCGGAGTTCAGTCACAGGCCCATCGCCATCCAGGCTAACGCCGAAGGTGAGCTCCCCGCCGAACACTCCTTTATCAAGCTAACGCCCCATAATCTCATCCTCTCCGCACTGAAGAAGGCCGAAGACAGCGAGGCCGTCATCCTGCGCTTCTTCGAGACCACGGGATTGAGCACCCAGGCCGAGGTGGAGCTGTTCAAAGACATCAAGCGGCTGACCACGGTTGACCTGCTGGAAAGAGAAGAGGGCGAGCTGCCCTTCGAGGGCAACCGTCTCCACCTTGAAGTCAAGCCCTTTGAGATAGTAAGCTTAAAGCTGGAGTTTTAAATTGAAAAACTACGACATCAAAGACCCCTCTTTAGCCGAAGCCGGCCAGCAGCGCATCGAGTGGGCTTACCGTGAGATGCCGGTGATAAAACTAATCAGGGAGCGTTTTAGTAAAGAAAAGCCCCTGAAGAACGTCCGCGTCTCGGCCTGCCTCCACGTAACCACCGAGACGGCCAACCTGGTAATGACCCTCAGGGAAGGCGGCGCCGATGTGGTCTTATGCGCCGCCAACCCCTTGAGCACCCAGGACGATGTGGCCGCAGCACTGGTAGAACAGGGCATCCCCGTCAACGCCATCAGGGGCGAGGACGAGAAAACCTACTACAAGCACATCAATACCGCCCTGGATAACAGACCCAACTTAAGCGTGGATGACGGTGCCGACCTGGTGACAACACTGCACTCGAAGAGAACCGAGCTGCTCGGCGATGTTATCGGCGGCACCGAAGAGACCACCACCGGCGTCATCCGGCTGCGCAGCCTGGAAAAAGCGGGCAAGCTTAAATACCCCATGATTGCCGTCAACGACGCCCAAACCAAATACCTCTTCGACAACCGCTACGGCACCGGCCAGAGCACCATTGACGGCA
>CAYNFV010000063.1:0-6238 GCA_964396645.1 uncultured Dehalococcoidales bacterium | reverse complement strand
GATTTCGGAGACGACCTCTCTCCAGCCGTGCCTTATCGGCTGCTTGATGTCATTGCTGACAATGCCGATGGCTTTAAGATTCATTGAGGGCGGTTGGTTAGGCATTTTTAACCCTTTCTCGAGTTATTATAAAAGAAAACCTACTGCTTGTATATTGACGGTTTATATAAGAATAATTAGAATGTTTTCACCACAAGAAAAATGTCCCATATCTAGCAAACAAGAAGGAAGGGGGTAGATAAGAATGGCACAAAGCGAGATTGAAAAACACATCAAGGCGCTCAAGGACGATGACTGGCAGATGCGAGAAGGGGCTGCTGAGGCCTTAGTTACGATCGGTAAGCCCGCCGTGCCCGCCCTTATAGAGGCGCTCAAAGATGATGACTGGAAGGTGCGTTGGATGGCCCCCGTGGCCCTGGGCAAGATTGGTGACAAGGCAGCCATCCCTGCCCTCACCCAGGCGCTCAAGGACGATGACTGGAGGGTGAAGGACAGGGCTGCTGAGGCCTTGGTTACAATCGGTAAGCCCGCCGTGCCTGCCCTTATAGAGGCGCTCAAAGATGAAGACGAGATGGTGGTGCGTTGGAAGACCGCCGAGGCCCTGGGCAAGATCGGTGACCCGGCAGCCATCCCTGCCCTCACCCAGGCGCTCAAGCAGGAGGGCTGGCTGGCCACGCGCCCTTCGGACTTTGACGGCGGGTATATCATAACCGTGCACGAAATAGCCGCCGAGGCCCTGGGTGAGATTGGTGACAAGGCAGCCATCCCTGCCCTCACCCAGGCGCTCAGGGACGGAGACAACATTGTACGCCAGAAGGCCGCTCGGGCCCTGGGCAGGATCGGTAACCCGGCAGCTGTCCCTGCCCTCACCCAGGCGCTCAAGGATGAAGACGAGATTGTGCGCCAGGAGGCCGCTCGGGCCCTGGGTGAGATCGGTGACCCGGCAGCCGTCCCTGCCCTCGCCGAGGCGTTCAAGGGCCACTACAAGAGCAAGGACTGGCAGCTACGCCTGTTGGCCGCCGAGGCCCTGGGTGAGATCGGTGACCAGACAGCCGTAGCTTTCCTTATCGAGGAACTCAGTAGGTGGAACAAGGGCTCGGACATGCGCAGAGTAGCCGCGGAAGTCCTGGGTGAGATTGGTGACAAGGCAGCCGTGCCTACCCTCACCCAAGCGCTCAAGGACAAGTACAAGGCTGTGCGCCAGGAGGCCGCCGAGGCACTTAAGAAGATTGAGGGGAAGAAGTGAGGACAGTGACGCTTTTCAAAAGGGGCTGCCCCTAGGGCAGCCCCAATCTAAAGAACTATTACCACGCCAGCGGGGTAGACGTTAGCAACTGCTTGGCGATGTCGGGGTAGTTGGCGATAAAGAGCAGCTCGTCCTCGACCAAGGGCTTATGCGAGAGAACGTTGGCGTATCTCACCAGCTCCAGCACGTCGTTAGCCTCTGCCTTGCTGGCGAAAGATACATCCTTAATCTTGCCCATAACGTGGCTGAAGCCGGATATGCCGCTGTACTGCCCGGCGATAATCTCCCGCCCCGTGTCCACCTTGATGGGGTCGCCCCGCCCCAGCTCCTTAAAGCCGTAGAGCTCGTAGTTCTCCGGGTCTTTTAAGACACCGTCGGCGTGTATGCCCGACTCGTGGGCGAAGGCATTAGCGCCGACGCCGGGCTGGTTGATGGGAATGGGCACGTCGAAGGCGTACTCGGTAAACTTGGCTATCTTCCAGGCCTTGGACAGCCTTATTTTACTGCCGAACTGATACCTTTTGGCGAAATCCTTGGACTTGGTCACCGCCAGGATAACGGTCACCAGGTCGGCGTTGCCCGCCCTCTCCCCGATGCCGTTGATGGTGGTGTTGATGTAGGCGTCCTGCCTGCCGTCAATCGTCCCCTTAGCCCCGGCCAGTGAGTTAGCCACCGCCATCCCCAGGTCGCCGTGGCAGTGCTGCTCGATGGGCAGCCCCACCTTCTCCGCCAGCGCCTTGTTGGTCCTATATATGGTGAAGGGGTTATCGTAGCCCAGGGTGTCGCAATAGCGGAGTCGGGTGGCTCCGTGCTCTTTTGCCGCCAGCCCGAACTCAACCAAGAAGTCCAGGTCGGTGCGGGAGGCGTCCTCGGCGTTGACACCGACGCTCTCGGCACCCTTGGCCCAGGCGGCATCCACCGCCGCCATCATGTCCTTGAGGACATCCTTACGGGTCTTCTTCAACTTACCCTTAATCATCTGCTCCGAGGTGGATATGGAAACGTTAAGGTGCTTTATGCCGGGCACCCTCTCGAAAGCCAGCTCCACATCGTCAACGATGGCTCTTATCCACCCCCCCAGGCGGATAGGCTCTAGCACCCCCATCTCGGCCAGCTCCAGGTTGGCATTAAGGTAGCGGGTCTCGTGCCTGGTGGTGGGGAAACCGAACTCGGACTGAAATACCCCCATTTCGTTGAGGTAGATATTTACCATCGTTTTTTCCAGCTTGGAAAGCCCAAGCTTGGCGGTCTGTACGCCGTCACGGTTAGTTACATCCAGTAGGTAAATCTTAGGCATAATTCCTCCTTTGAGGACTATTATTTTAACATAAATCAGCTACGATTGGCAAGAATTTTGACTCCTATCCCGAGGGCACGAGGGCATATTTTATGTTACAATATCCTTAAAAATTAGTTCGGCTAAACGATGGGTTCTTTAAGAAGACTGCTATTCGCCCTATACGCTTTTCTCATCATCGTAGCCATCGGTGTCATCGGCTACATGGTCATCGAGGGCTGGTCGTTCCTCGACGCTGTCTATATGACCATCACCACCATCACCACGGTGGGCTTTAGAGAGGTCTACCCTTTAAGCGATGCCGGGCGCATCTTCAGCATCTTTCTGATTATCGGTGGCGTCGGTGGCGCGCTCTATATCCTGACCACCATCATGGGCTACCTAATCGAGGGACAGTTCGATATCACCCTGGGGAGGCGAAGAATGAAAAATAAGATTGCCAGGCTAAAGAAACATTATATCCTCTGCGGCTACGGGCGAGTGGGGGAGTCGATAGCGCTGACCTTCAGCGAAGAGGGAGCCCCCTTCGTCATCATCAGCAACAACGAGGAACACGTGGCCAGGGCGGAGAAGGAAGGCTACCTCGCCATATTGGGCGACGCTACCAACGACGAAGTGCTCAAGGAAGCCGGCATCAAGCGGGCTTATGGGCTGGTGTCGGCGGTGGGCAGCGATATCGATAACACCTTCATCACCCTCTCCGCCCGCGAAACGCGTCCCGACCTTTTCATTGAAGCCCGCAGCGCCAACCCCGCCTCCGAGAGCAAGCTGCGGCGGGCGGGCGCCGACCGCATCATATCCCCTCACGCCATCGGCGGCCGCCGCATGGCTATGATGGCACTGCGCCCGGCGGTGGTCGATTTCATCGATACCGTCACCTCCGGCCGCGGTCGCGACCTGCAACTGGAAACGGTGGATGTCGTCAGCGGCTCCCCCCTCATCAGCCAGACCATGGCTCAGGCTAAAGCCAGGGCCGGCATCACCGCCCTGGCCATAAGAAAGGAAGACGGCACGCTCATCGCCAACCCACCGGACGAAGGTACCATCGAGGAAGGGGACCGGCTCATCGTCATCGGCACCAAGCAGCGCATGACGGCTCTGGGAAAAATCCTGACCGGGAAGAAAAGAGGCAAAAAATGAAAGTCGGCATTATTAACGTTACCGGATATACTGGCGTCGAACTGGCCCGTCTGCTCTATCAGCACCCCGAAGTAGAACTGGCTTCGGTCACGGGCCGGAGCGCCGCCGGGAAAAAGCTGGGCGAGGTCTTTCCTCACCTGGCTGAAATTGATTTGACTATCGAAGCCGAGCTGGGCAAGGTGGAGCTGGCCTTCTCGGCCATGCCCCACAAAGACAGCGCCAAAGAGGTCATCCCTTTACTCAAAAAGGGCATCAAGGTGGTCGATATCAGCGCCGATTTCAGGCTGAAAGACGCCTCGGACTATCAGCGCTGGTATGGCTTCAGCCACCCCTCCCCCCAGTTACTTAAAGAAGCCGTCTACGGGCTGCCCGAGCTGCACCGCGCCCAGATTGCTAAGGCTAAGCTGGTGGCTAACCCCGGCTGTTACCCCACCGGGGCGATACTGGCGCTGGCGCCGGCGGTCAAGGCAAAGCTCATCGGGGCGGATATTATTATCGACAGCAAGTCGGGCGTCTCCGGCTCCGGGCGCAGTTTGAGTCTGGACACTCACTATTCGGAGGTCAACGAGGACACCAGCGCCTATGCCTTAGAGGGACACCGCCATCTGCCCGAAATAGCCCAGGAACTAAAAGGACTCAATCCGCAGTCATTCTCGATAACCTTCGTCCCCCACCTAGTGCCCATGACGCGGGGGATTTTAAGCACCTGCTATGCGCCGCTGACCAAAAAGATAGGGGAGAAGGAGCTAAAGAGAATTTATAAGGACTTCTATAAGGACGAGCCCTTCGTCAGGGTGACCGAATCCCCACCCCACACCAAGCACACCTGGGGCAACAACAACTGCCTGGTCTATCCCGCTATAGACCCCAGGACAGAGCGGTTAATTGTCGTCAGCGCTATTGACAACCTGGTCAAGGGGGCGGCCGGGCAGGCAATACAGAACATGAACATCATGCTGGGCTTACCTGAGACGACGGGGCTGGAGGCGCTGGCGATTTATCCTTGATTTGCACCAAAATTATTAGAGGCCTATGTTTCAAACGGTTTTGAAAATGATTTAGGTTTCGCCAAGAATGAGTTTTTTGTATCGCAACTCAATCGTCTTGGAGTTCTTTACGGCCTCTTTAATTTGCACCATTGCCTGTTCACTAACAGGGACATCTCCCTCTACCAACTCCGCATCCTCAAAATCGTATAAATCAATGCAATCCACATATGAGTCATGGCCCAGACATCTATGATGAGATTTTTCGATAGGGGCTTGGCAGGCTAATAATTCTGGTCGCTTTTTAATAAAGGGGTTTATACCAGTATTTATGAGAAACCCCTTTGGTCTTAAATCTCTACAAACAATAACTACGTACTTATTTTTAGGCTCGGGGCGAACATGACGACAATTTTGAACATGGTAGATATGCCATATATCAGGCATAGCATCTACTCAGAACCACGGGTAGACAAATAATCAATCAAATCGTCGGAATCTGCAAATAACCCTATAATACTCTCAACCGGTATTTGAACGCTTTTTTTACCTTTTCTTTTGCCCCAAGATTCTTGCCATGCTTCATCATGGGCATCTTGGCCCCTAAGCCAATTGGGGACATTCCCATATACAGCAATAATTTGGTCTAGACACTCTACATCTGATTCACTCAAAGAATCTAAGTCTGGCTTACGCAATGGGATAACTTGATTCCCCTCTACTTTAAGACCGTTAATAGGTGTTTTGGCAGCCTCTTTTAATAAGTCATAAGCATTGGAAGGTGTTGCACCTTCCTGCATAGCATAATATGATTCACCAAAAATAAACCGCCCATATTTCTCAAGACTGGTCTTATCTGCTAGATAGAGTAATTTGCAAATCCCATATATATCAGAGTCAGTTACTCTCGGGGCTAAATAGAGCATAGTCTCAATAGCTTTAGCTTGATTAAATTGAAAAGTGATGTCTTTCATGTTTACCTGCTTGGGGGTGGGAGTGCGTTGGCTGACTTTCTTTGTATTAGTCATACCAATAACTTGTGATACAACAATTGTTTCGTTTCTATCATAAGTGTATACACCTTTTGCTTCTCCTGTCAAGAGACCCCTGTCAATTCCCTATCTAGTAGCACCTCTAATGGGCGGCCGCCCGTTAGCTTGGCACCCCACCCAACCCCAAAAAAACAAAATCCCCCCTCCCCGAAAAGAGAAGGGGGGATTTATTTTAACTGTTAGGCAACGATAAAGAGCGGGCACATCACCAGGGTGACGGTGGCCAGCAGCTTGACCAGAACGTGCAGCGAAGGCCCCGCCGTGTCTTTAAGCGGGTCGCCCACGGTGTCGCCGACCACAGCCGCGGCGTGGGTGGGCGAGCCCTTGCCGATTACCTTGCCGTTTTCGTCTTTGAGCTGCCCGTCCTCAATCATCTTCTTGGCGTTGTCCCAAGCGCCGCCGCCGTTATTCATATAGGATGCCATCATGATGCCGCCGATAGTGCCCACCATGAGCAGGGCGGCCACGACCATGGCGCTGTCATAGCCGGGGATAAAGCGGAAGATAACACCGATAA
>CAYNFV010000062.1:1816-6421 GCA_964396645.1 uncultured Dehalococcoidales bacterium | reverse complement strand
GATGTGGCGGCGCAGCTTTTTAGCCATCGCCTCAATCTCGGCCACCGAAGCTGATAAAGAAAAAACCTCGGCTTCCGCACTGGTAGCCGAGGTTGATTTCGAACCGCCCATCTCAGCTAAAGACTCCTTGGCCATCTGTGCCTTGATTATACAATAGTTACAGGCTTTAAGTCTAGCTGGCTCAAATTGACTTTACCCCGCCGAAAATGCTAATGTTAATGGATATCAAGGCATCAGTGGGATAGAAGAGACAGATGGAAAAACTTAAGCTTAAGGCTAATAAAAGAGAAATCCTAGGCAAAAAGACAAGGTTTTTGCGCCGCAAGGGCATCACCCCCACCCACCTCTTCGGGGACGGGCTCAAGTCGCGGGCGCTGCAGTGCGATACCCCCACCCTGCAGAAGCTGATAGCCCGGGCGGGCATGACCCGCATTATCGCCCTTGATGTCGAGGGCGACAAAAAGCCCCGCAGCGTCTTCATCCGCGAAATCCAGAAAGAGCCCCGCAGCAGCGCCCTGCTCCACGTTGACTTCTACCAGGTGAAGATGACGGAGAAGATAAAGTTTGACGTGCCCATCGTTTTGACGGGCGAAGCCCCGGCCATGAAGGAAAAGGGGCGCACCGTATCCCACAGCCTGACCTCCTTGAGCGTGGAGTGCCTCCCCGACGACCTCCCGCCCCAGATTGAGGTCGACATCAGCGTATTGGAGGATGTAGAGCAGGCCATCCTGGTCAGGGATATCGTTCTCGGCCCCGGGGTCACCGTCCTCGACGAAGCCGACCAGATGGTGGCCAAGGTCAGCGAGGTCAAGGAAGAGGTCGAGGAGGTAGTTGAGGAAGTGGTTGAGGAAGAGGTCGAGGAGGTCGAAGAGGCCGAAGCCGAAGAGGGCAAGGAGCCTGCGGAAAAGGCGGAAGAGGAAAAGAAGGAAGAGTAGTCTTTCCCGGCTTGAAGCCCCAACGGGCGTTTGCTATAATCGGGCTGTGACCGTTGACTTTCATACCCATGTCTTCCCCCCTGAGATAAAGAAGAAGCGCAGTCAGTACATCGAGCGCGACCCTTGCTTCGCTATCCTCTACTCCAACCCCGAGGCTAAAATCGCCACCGCCGATGAGCTCATCGCCGCTATGGACAAAAACGGCATTGACGTCTCGGTCATCCTCAATATCGGCTGGACGACCCACGAGCTCTGCGTCGAAACCAACGACTATATCATTGATACCGTCAAACGCTACCCCGATAGGCTGGTCGGCTTTGGCGCCGTCCAGCCCCAGTCGACCAAGGCCGCCGTCGCCGAAATCGAGCGCTGCGCCAAGGCGGGACTGAAGGGAATCGGTGAGATAAGGCCCGACATGCAGCTCTTCGACCTCGACGACGAGATGGTCATCGACCCCTTCGTCGAGGCGCTCGCCCAGCACAAGCTCATCCTGCTCACTCACGCCTCGGAGCCGGTGGGGCACAGCTACCAGGGCAAGGGGGGCGTCACCCCCGACATACTCTACCCCTTTATCGCCTCATATCCCCAGTTGACCATCGTCTGCGCCCACTGGGGCGGGGGGCTGCCCTTCTATAGCCTCATGCCCGAGGTCAAGAAGGCGATGAAGAACGTCTATTTTGACACCGCCGCCTCCCCCTTTCTCTACAGCCCCGATATTTATAACCACGTCATCCGGCTGGTCGGCGCCGACAAAATCCTCTTCGGCAGTGACTACCCCCTGATGCCGCCGAGTCGCCTGCTCAAAGAGATTGAGGCACTCGACTTAAACCAGGAGAGCCAAGAGCTGATGCTATCGGGCAACGCCCGCCGCCTGCTCGGCATCAAAAGCGAGTCCTAGGCTATGGAAGAGGTGCGCTGTTTTATCGCCATCGAGCTCCCCGAAGGGGTGAAAAAGAGTCTGCGGGAGCTTCAGGCGCAGTTCAAAGCGGAAAGCTTAGCACCGGTAAAATGGGTTGACCCCGATAATATCCACCTGACATTGAAGTTCCTGGGCAACGTGGCCGCCGACAGGCTGGAGGCAATAAGTTCAGCTATGACGAATGCAGTGCAAGACATCTCCCCTTTCAAGCTTGAGGTCAAAGAGCTGGGTGTTTTCCCCAACCCCAGGCGGGTGCAGATAGTATGGGTGGGGATGAGCGGGGAGACAGAAAAACTATCGAGGCTCCAGCAGCGCATTGAGTCCGGGCTGGAAAAACTCGGTTTCCCCCCCGAAAACAGGCGCTTTACCCCTCATTTAACCCTGGCCCGATTACGCGACCGGGCCACGCCCCAGGAACGAGAAAAGCTGGGTCAGCTCATCGCCGAGACCGAGTTTGATGCTAGTCAGAGCTTTGTCGTAGATAGCGTCAAGCTGATGAAGAGCCAGCTCACCCGGGAGGGCCCCATCTATAGTCAAATAAGCTCGGCGGAACTTTGACAAAAACTTGCCAACGGCAAAAGCATAGTGTATACTTCATATCCAGATAGATTCCAACGGTTGGGAGGAGGACCCCATGGAACAAACTAATTTCCCCAAATGCCAGAAGTGTAATTCTGGAGATCTGGTGCCCCTGTCTGACTTTGGCAGTCAGGGGGCGGCCATTCATTACAAAGCCTGGGTTTGCACCAATCCTGATTGCGGCTTCAACCTTAAAATCAGGAACGGTGACGTCTATATCAACGAACCCATCATCAGCGGGACGCTGCATAGCCCGCGCTCCCGCTCTTAACCCGAGCCTATGACCCCGAATTAGTGGAGGAAGGTGCTCCCTCAGTTAACCAAACTCAAGGGGATAGCACTCGACCTGCTGTTTCCACGCTGGTGCGTTGGCTGTGGAAGGGAGGGGGATTTTATCTGTTCTGCCTGCCTCAAGTCGCTGCCCCACATCAATCCTCCCCTTTGCCCCCGCTGCGGACAGCCCCAGCTCAACAACGTGCTCTGCCCCGTCTGCGTCGGCTGGGAAGCGGACATTGACGGCATACGCGCCCCCTTTAAATTCGACGGCGTCATCCGCCGGGCTATACACGAGTTAAAATACAACAACCTGAGGGCGATAGCGCCACTGCTGGGAAAATGGCTGGGCGACTACCTAGTGGCCAACCCACTGCCGGTAGATGTATTGGTGCCGGTGCCGCTGCACGGCAAAAGACTTCGGGAAAGGGGCTACAACCAGTCCCGCCTGCTGGCTCTGGAATTAGCCAGGCTCAGCGGCATACCCCTGGTCGATGACTGCCTGGTAAGGGAGCACCACACCACCCCCCAGGCACGGACCACGAATGTGGACGAGCGCCGCCGCAACGTCGCCGACGCCTTTAGCTGCCGCGACCGCCGCCTGGAAGAAAAACAGGTACTGCTCATCGACGACGTGTCCACCTCGGGGGCCACCCTCGACGCCTGCGCCCAGGCGCTCAAAGAGGCGGGGGCAGGCTCGGTGTGGGGACTGGTGCTGGCCAAAGAGATATAACTAACCAGCCTAAGGAGTGTAAAACGATGGAGCTAAATATCACGGCCAAAAACATAGAGCTAACCCCCACCGTGCGCCAGCTCATCGAAAGCAAGCTGGGCAAGCTGGGACGCCACCTGCCCGATATCAGGGAATACAAGATGGAAATCGCCCGGGAAAAGACAAGGAACTCCAAGGAGCACTTCGTCGTCCAGCTGACCATAGATAGCCACGGCACCCTGCTGCGGGGGGCGGAGCGAGGGGAGGACCTGCCCGCGGCCATTAAAAAGGTGGCTTCCGTCATCAACCGGCAGATTGAGCGCTTCAAGGGCAAGCTCTACGAGAAAGGACGGGGCAGCCCGATGGCCCGGGGCAAATTTGAGGCGGAGGCACCACCCACAGGCAAGGTGGTCAAGGTCAAGCGATTTAACGTCAAGCCGATGTTTCCCGCCGAAGCCATCGACCAGATGGAGCTTTTGGGACACGACTTTTTCCTCTTCTTTAACGCCGAAAGCAACGAGCTCAACCTGCTCTACCGCCGCCACGACGGCGACTACGGGCTCATCGAGCCCGAGATGGGCTAAAGCATGGCCCAGCGGCTATACTATACTGTTTTTAATACTGATATAGGTTGGGTGGGGATATTGGGCTCTAGCTCGGGACTGCTCGCCGCCACCCCACCCCAGCCCTCAGCTAAAAAAGCCGAGCGGCGGCTTGACGTCAAAAACGCCGTCCCTTCCCAAAAACCCTTCGCCGACTTGATAAAGCGCCTGAAGGACTATTTCGCCGGCAAGCGTGTGGAATTCCCCGACGAGCTCGACCTCGCCTCAGCGACCCATTTTCAGCGCCAGGTATGGCAGATAGTCAGATGTATTCCCTACGGGGAAACCAGGAGCTACGGCTGGATAGCCGAAAGGTTGGGTAAAAAGGGGGCGGGGCGGGCGGTGGGGCAGGCTCTGGCCCGGAACCCCCTGCCCGTTATCATTCCCTGCCACCGGGTGGTGGCCAGCGATGGGGATTTAAGCGGCTACAGTGGTGGGGTGGGGGTGAAAAGGGCTCTGCTCCGCCTGGAGGCCCGCCGTTAATCAGACGTTATTCAATGATAACGGTAAATACCTTGGTCTCGCCAACTCCACCGCCCTCCCAGGGCTGCGCGTAGGTCAGGGTTATCTCGGTCTCCCCCGCCT
>CAYNFV010000062.1:0-1716 GCA_964396645.1 uncultured Dehalococcoidales bacterium | reverse complement strand
TAGCTCGCCTGCCAGCTGTAACCGGTGGAACCGGGGTTAGAGCCGAGGGCAATAATGAACTCCTGGTCAAGGCCGATGTCTATCTCCCGCCCCTCGTCATCGTAGGTCTTAACCGTGGTGCACCCCGCCACCAGCCCCATCGTCAGCACCGCCACCGCCACTAAAAGCAAAACTCTTTTCATAGCGCCCTCCTTAGTGCTCATTATCCTTACACTCTATTATAACGATAGCGGCGGCAAAAGGTTAGGGGCGCCAGTGAAGCTCGGGGGGCAACACCTTAGCCCGGTAGAGCCGCCTTTTCGCCTCGGAGACCCCCTTAAGCTTCAGGTCGAGGAAGTCCCCCTCGTATTTCTCGATTAGCCCCTCCACGGCGAAGCTATAGTATTTATTCTCGCCGATGATTATATGGTCTAAGACCCTTATCTGCATAATGCCGCCGGCAAATACCAGGTCCCGAGTTATCTGCTCGTCGCTCGGGCTGGGCTCGGGGTTACCCGAAGGGTGGTTGTGGACGAGGATAAGCGAGCCTGCGCTGTGCCCGATGGCGCTCTCCATCACCTCGCGGGGGGAGACCGCCCCCCTGTCCACCGTGCCCTCGGCGATGTCGGCGATATCGATAATCTGGTTCTGGCTGTTCAGGTAGATAACCTTGAAGACCTCTTTTTTAAGGTCGCGCATGGAGTGGTAGAGGTAATCGAAGATCTCCTGGGCCGACTTATAGGCGGGCCTATCGACGACCTTTTGCTTGAGAAACTCGCGGGCCACCTCGGATACCAGCTTGATACCCAGGGCGTTGTGGGGCCCGATGCCGTCTATCTGCTGTAATTCTTCAGGCGAAGCCGAGAGCACCCCCCTCAGGCTCTCGAAACGCTTTATAGCCTCTTTCGCCAGCGGTTTGCAGTCCTTACGCGGCGAGCCCAGGGTAAGCAGCAGCTCGACGATTTCATAGTCATGAAAGCCCCTAAGCCCCGACTTAATGAACTTCTCCCGCAACCTCTTGCGGTGCCCCACCGCCTCTTTCCCGCTCCTGGCTTTAGCCACCGGTCACCACCTTCAGCCCCTCCTCTCCCACCAGCGCCACTAGGCGCTGGTGCAGCTCAGGGCAGTAGCCGGTGTTTATATTGGAAAGCTTAAGGTTGACAATTCTGTCCCCGCTGACGACGCACATGTTGACCTCGTCCTCACCGGGGAAGATGCGCAGGGTATCGACCAGTTTGTTCAGGCAGGCGACATCATTGTCGATATTGTCGGTCTGCTTGATGCTTATGGTCAGGCGGTTTTTTAGCAGCGGGGGCGGTGGGGGTTTGGGCTTTTCTTCTTCGGGGGGTTCTTCGGGGGCGGTTTCGGGCTGGTAGTGGCGCACATTATCGCAGCTCAACTGCACGCGGTCGTTGCGCACCCTCACCTTGCCCTCGACCAAGAGTATGGAGCCTTCCTGCCAGAGCTCGCGCGTGCCGGCATAGACATCGGGCCAGGCCATAACCTCCACCCGCCCGTCCAGGTCTTCCAGCATCACGCTGGCGAAGGGACGGCGGTCACGGGTGAAAGACTGGTGCACCGAAGCCACCATACCCGCCACCCGCACGAGCTGCCCGGCCAGCTCGGCCTCGACCTGCCCGCAGAGGACGGTATTCTCCGCGGCTACTTTATCGGCAAAGGCAGCGAAGGGGTGCTCGGAGAGATAGACCCCCATCAGCTCCCGCTCCCAGTCGAGCT
>CAYNFV010000061.1:0-6431 GCA_964396645.1 uncultured Dehalococcoidales bacterium | reverse complement strand
TCAGCCTCAGCCTGTTCTCGTTCTCTTTTATCTTTTTCATCCCGCTCCCTTTGCTCTTGCTTAACCTTTGCTATCTTGCGTTGATGGACATTCTTCAGCAATGCCCCGATCCTACGCATAGGCGTTAATGAGGAAAGTTCAAATTGTAGTACAGTTAAGCCAACTTTGGCATTAACGAGAGGGTCATGAGAAGCCTCACCCATATCAATACACGTAGCCACCCCCTTGGTAATTTCATCATTATACCTTATGAATTCGTTCTTTTCGTCATCTGATAAAAAGATATCGAGGTCATCTTCACTGAGTTCTTCCAATGGTACCTCAAATTGAATCTCAGCTCTCCGGGCGTAGAACCACTCCCGTGCCTCGGGGTGTAGTCCCTTTTCGTCCTTTGGATTTAAGCTAAGTATCCCGGCCATTTTGACCTCCAAGCAGTTTTAGGCTATAGTTACTAAATAGTTAGGGCAAAGGCAAGTTTAAAGGTTCTGCGTATTGTACACGGTGGCCCACCATAGGAATCCAACCAGGAAAGGTGAAGGAGAAGAGCGATATGACCGCGACAAAGTCTGAGCTAGAGGAAGCACGGGAAGCCGGGAAAAGGGAGGCCAGGAAAGAACTAGGGGAGTGGCTTGAAGCCAATGTGCTGGGAGGTCCCTACCGCACCGTTTATTCGGATATCTTTACCTCAATGATAGCGCGACTCAAGGCGGGTAAGAGCCTGTAGCCTTTTCGGGGTATTGACACCCTGCCGAACGGGTTGTAAGATGGGGCGGGTCGCCCGGCTGGCGAAGGCCGGAATGACTAAGGAGGCAGGATATGGCCAAGATGCCCAAAGAAGTGATGGACATGCTCAAGGACCCTCAATCATCGAAGGTACTGGCTACCTGTGATGATGCCGCTAGGCTTAACGCCGTCCCCAAGGGAACTCTCACCGCGGTAGACGATGAGACGGTAGCTTTCGCCGACATCTTCGGGGACAAGACCAATGTGAATCTGAAAGCCACGCACAAGGCAGCGGTGGCCGTTTTCACAATGGCTTTGCCCCCGGTCGGCTACCAGGTGAAGGGGACCTTCCAGGGCTTTCAGACCTCAGGGGCGTTGTTCGATACCTTCGCCCAGCAGGTGAAGCAGCTGCTGAATCTGGATATCAGGGCCGTGGGCACGATTAAGGTTGACGAGGTTTACGCCGCCGGTGTACCCAAGCCGGGTGCCAAGCTGGCCTAGCTTTTCGGCAATTTATTTTCCACGACGGCTTTTCAGCCGATGGTGATGTCTATCTTTTTGCCGACGTCCATGCCCCCGGGGATATCGAGCTTGGCCGAAAGATACCACTTGGTCTGCTGGTAGGGGATGGCGCCCGTCATTGCCGCCGCGGCCTGGACTATCTTTAGCCCCGTTCCCAGCGCGCCCTCGGGCTGGGGGGCGAGGATATCGGCGGGTATCTTCATTTCGAAGTGGTATTCGCCGCTGCCACTGTATTCCCTTTCACCGTCCAGCTGCTGCTTGAAGTCATAGATGCGGACTACCTGCGTGCTCGTCGACGTCCCGTGGCTGCCGGAGCTAGTGACGCGGGTCCGCTTCAGCTCCCCGATGAGGGATACGCTCACCTCCCTGGCCTTAACCGGTTTCTTTAGCTCGAACTTGATATCGCCGGAGATGATTTCCCCGGGGAGGTAGTGGTTCTTGGGGAGGAGGACGTTTATTTTGCCTTTGCCGAACATAGCTGCCTCCTTATTCTATTTTGTTACCACCGTCGGGCTCTTGCCGGGGGTAATTAGCTTGGCGATGGCCGGCTCGTTGAGCTCGACGCCGATGCCGGGGGTGGTGGTGGGGTAAAGGAAGCCGTTTTCGTAGCGGGGTACTTTGAGGGCGATATCGTTTGTAATAGGTTTGCTTACCGTCTCGTAGACATCATGGATATGCAGGGGCCCCAGGTTTTCGTGCACCATCTTTGACATCCACTCGTCGGCGACGAGAAGATGAGTGTAGGCCGCCGCCTCCAGGCCCGAGCCCATCATGCAGCCGCAGACCACCGGTAGTCCCGCCGCCTTGGCTATTGCCACCCACTTCTGGCTTTTTAGCAGCCCGCCCGCCTTGGGAATCTTGAGGAAGAAGCCGTCGGCGGCGTTCTTGGCGATTATTTCCATTAATTGTTTAAGCTCGGTAGCCGCTTCATCGGCGAAGACGGGGATGCCGACTTTAGCGCGCAGGCGGGCCATGCCGTCAATGTCCCACCAGGGCACGGGTTGTTCCACCATGGCCAGGTTGTATTTCTCCAGCTTGCGCAGCGTCATTAAAGCCTGGTAGTAGTGCCAGCCGCCGTTGGCGTCAATGAAAATCTCGATAGAATCACCGCCGAGCTCCCTTAGTGCTTTCACGTTTTCGATGTCCAGTTCCTCGCTGCCGGCGCCCACCTTGAGCTTGAGGACGCGGAAGCCGGCCTTTAGCGCCTTTTGGGCCATAGCCACCACTACCTTGGTCTCGGCACCGGGCAAAACATAGCCCAGGGGGACCTTCTCTATGGTCAGGCCGCCCAAGAGCTGATAGACGGGGACGCCCAGCGCCTTGCCCTTGATATCATGCAGGGCGTAGTCAACGATGGACTTAGCCTGGTTGTTGTCGCGGGCGGCGTGGTCCATCCGCGCCACGATTTTCTCAATGTTGAAGGGGTCTTCGCCGAGCAGGATGGGGGCGAAGATATTATTGATTACGCTCATCATCGAGTCCTGGCTCTCGCCGCGGTACCAGGCGGAGGTCCCTCCCGAATCGGCGATGCCGATAATGCCCTCGTCGGTGTGCAGTTTAAGGATAACGCCGGCCGAGCCCAGCTCGACGCCGCCGCCCATGGGGAAGGGCTGGCTGAACTTTGAGGTAACGGGTAGGCATTCGATTTTCGAGATACGCATTTGTCCCTCCTGAAGACGTCTGACTCTACAATTAACCATAATATACTCCGATATACGTTAGTGTTCAATAGTCATTGACACCCAGGTGGGCGATGACTAGAATAGCGGTTAGGCTTACGAACTAAAAGGAGGCTCTTATGGAGGAGCTGGAGAAAAGGGTCAAGGTATTAGAGGACATCGAAGCCATCAAGAAGTTGCACATCAACTATGTCTACCTGCTCTGCAATCTGCAGTGGGACGACATGGTGGGATGCTTCGCCGAGGACGCCACCATGGAGCTGTTCGACCAGGGAATCAGCCGGGGCAAGAAAGAAATTTCTGATGTCTTTCACAACGTTCTGGCGGAGAGGATAAAGCGCCACGACGGGCACTTGGTGGGGCAGCCGATAATCACAGTTAACGGCGACAGAGCCAAGGGGCAGTGGATTCTATACCTCTTCTTCGCCGAGCCGGAGGTGAGGTGGCTTCAGGGGCGGCAGGACTGCGAGTACGTGCGGGTCAAGGGTGAGTGGAAGTTCAGCAAGGTCAGGTTCACCGCTCCCTGGCCCGGAGAATAGATAAAGGAAAGGATAGGAGATAACGATGGATCTAAAGCTCAAAGATAAAGTGGCGCTGGTGACAGGGACGGGCAGCCAGATAGGCTACGGCAGGGCTATCGCCCTGACGCTGGCCGGGGAGGGGTGCGACGTGGTTTCGGCGGATATCGACCTGGAGGGGGCCAAGAAGACCGCCGCCGAAATCGAAAAGCTGGGCAGAAAAAGCCTCGCCGTCAAAGTAGACGTAGCCAAACGAGACAGCGTCGATAAGATGGTCGAAACGGTAATAGAAGAATTCGGGCGCATCGACATCTTAATCAACAACGCGGGCACCAGCAGCGTGGTGCAGCCCTTTATGCAGATGACCAAGGCGGACTGGGACATCGATATCGGAGTCAACCTCTACGGGCAGATGAACGTCGCCCAGGCGGTTATCCCGCATATGGCGGCTAAGAAATACGGGCGCATCGTCAACTGCTCCGGCGGGCAGGGCATCCCCAATATCTCCGTTTACGGGGCGGCTAAGGGGGGCATTGACCAGTTCACCCACGCCCTGGCCCTGGAGGTGGCGCCCATGGGCATAATCGTCAACGCCGTACTGCCCGGGCTGGGGGAGACGGGGCTGGTGGGCACCGCCCCTAAGGAATTCCTCGAATCCCAAAGGCAAATGTCCGCCTTAAAACGACTCTGCACGCCTCAAGATGTGGCTAACGCCACCGCCTTTTTAGCCTCGGACGTCTGCAGCTACATGGTGGGGCAGGTTGTCAAGCTGCACACCTTCTAAGTCGAAAAACGCTATTAAATAAAGGAGAAGATGAAATGGCAGACTACAGCCGACTCTTGGTGACCAAGCCCATCTACGAAGCGGGGGTGCCGGTGGAGGGGCGGCAGAGCCCTTCCATGACGCTGATGAGCAACGCCCTGGTGCCGGGCTGCAACATGTATATCGAAGTAGGTTGGATATGGGAGATGCCCAAGCCCAACCCCCACATCTTCGAGATGGAGCACAAATTCGACGAGATTGTGATGCACATCGGCAACGACCCCTATAACTCCGAGGATTTAGGCGGGGAGATAGAGTTCTGCGTCGAGGGGCAGCCGCTGACCTTTAACAAGTCCTCGGCGATTTACCTGCCGGCGGGGACAAAGCACGGGCCGCTGACCTGGAAGAAGTTCACCAGGCCTCACCTGGAGATAGCCATAATGATCGGGACGGGCGACTACAAGGAGGGGTGGCCGGAGGGGACCGGCCAGAAGAAATAGCTATTTGTCCAGCGTCTTCTGGATGGGGGTCTGGAGGGGCCTCAAGGGCGAGCCGCCCGAGACTAATAAAGCGTCGCCGGTGGTGTAGGATGCCAGCTCCGAGGCCAGGAAGAGGGCGGCGTTAGCCACGTCCTCGGTGGTGCCCACCCGCTGCAAAGGAATGTCGCCCCTGCCCAGTTCCTCGAAGAAGGCGTCCTTTTCCTTATCGCTGAGCTTAGCCAGCATGGGGTCGTAGAAGTCCGTCCTTACCGGGCCGGGTAAAAGGACGTTGACGCAGATATTATAGGGCGCCAGGGTGTGCGCCAAATCCAGAGTAAAGCCGATGATGCCCATCTTGGCCGTGTGGTAGTGGATGCAGTGGGCGGGGGGATTGAGCGCCGCCGCCGAGGATAGGTTGATAATCCTTCCGTATTTCTGCTTCTTCATCTGGGGTACGACTGCTTTCGAGAACAGGAAGAGGCTCTTCAGGTTCAATGTCAGCACCCTGTCCCAGTCGGCTTCGGGCATTTCCTCGATGGGTTTGGGCGCCACCAGCATGCCGCCGGCATTGTTGACCAGTATGTCGATTTTGCCGTGGTTGCCGACGGTCTTGTCCACCACAGCTTTTACCTGCTTATCATCAAGGGCGTCGCAGGCTATAGCTGTGCCTTTACCGCCTTTTTTGCTAATTTCAGCCAATGTCGCTTCAGCGCTCTTCTGGTCAATATCGGCGATGACGACGGCACAGCCTTCCTGGGCAAACTTGAGGGCGATGCCCCTGCCGATGCCCTTGGCGCCGCCGGTGATAATAGCTACCCTGTCGGCCAGTAACATTTTCGGCTCCTTATCATAGTATCCAAACGGCTTTTTCCATAGTAAGGCTAATCGGCGGCAAATGCAATAGGGGCTTTGACAATCAATCGGCGGGGCGTATAGTATAGATTGAACAAGACTTTAAGGAGACGAGCTATGCGAGGCTATGTAGGCAGGACGCTCTGGGTAGATTTATCCACAGGCAGGCTTGAAGACGAGGTTCTGGAGGAAGAGTTTTGCCGCCAGTTTATCGGGGGCTACGGGCTGGGGGCGAGGATAATCTTCAGCCGGCAGAAGGCGGGGGTCGACCCGCTGGGGCCGGATAACATCCTCGGCTTTACCACCGGCATGCTCACCGGCACGCCCTCAATCTCGGCTTCAAGGTACATCGTGGTGGGCAAGTCGCCGCTGACCGGGGGGTGGGGTGACGCCAACTCGGGGGGTAGTTTCGGGCCTCACCTCAAGTTCGCCGGCTACGATAATATCTTCTTCACCGGTATTGCCCCAAAACCGCTCTATCTCTTCATCAACGACGGTAAGGCCGAGCTGAGGGACGCCGCCCACCTTATGGGTAAGGATAGCTTTGATACTGAAGATATGCTTAAAGCCGAGCTGGGCCAGGACACCGAGGTCGCCTGCATCGGGCCGGCCGGGGAAAAGGTGGTCCGCATCGCCGCCGTGATGAACAACAAGGGGCGGGCGGCGGCGCGCTCCGGGCTGGGGGCGGTGATGGGCTCCAAAAAGCTGAAGGCGATAGCCGTTAAGGGGAAGATGAAAATCCCCCTGGCCGACGATAAAAAAGCCAACGAATTGAGGAAGAAGGGCATTAAGGAGCTGACCGGGCATGTCGATATGCTGCGCGATAACGGCACCCCGGGCATCTTTATCGACTGCGCCGAGGACGGCGACACCCCGACCAAGAACTGGTCGGGCA
>CAYNFV010000060.1:0-6566 GCA_964396645.1 uncultured Dehalococcoidales bacterium | reverse complement strand
CGCCCTCATCGGGGAAATCAGCCCCCAAAAAGGGCACCTGCTTTACCGGATTCCCCTACCTTCCAACAGCTTTGGGATGCTCTTGGCTCGAAGCTAATTGAAGCCGCACAGGAGCGATTGCTTTACACTCGGGTCACTGTTACGACACACCGAATTGAAATTGCAAAAAACTGACAATTGCACATTTTCCCTGCGTCGCATCAAAATCATTGTTGAGGCATCAATCTAGCGTTTTTTAGCTGGTGGCGTTACCTTCTTGCGTCGCTTCTCCCAGCCTAGAATTTCCAGCAGGTCGCCCACCTCTTTGTCCTCGTGCATCTTATGGCGGAGCGGCATCTCCGAGTCGACGCTGTAGCGGAGGCGTCGGCCTTCTTTGGTCTTGGTAATATAGCCGTCGGCTTCAAGGTCGGAGATGATATTATGAGTGGTTCGCTCGGTGACACCCAGCGCCAGGGAGATTTCACGAGCGGTGATTCGCGGCTGCTGGGCAATCAGACAGAGCACCAGGGCGTGATTGGTGACGAACTTCCATCCCGGCATAATCCTATCTCCTCCTTCCTTTAGCTTCATCCCCACCAGTTTTGGTCAAAAAGTCGGTAAATACTTGACAAATTTCTAAAAAAGATTATAATTTATTCTGTAATAAAATTATTGAAATTTATTTCCTGTATATTATAACAGGAAAAGAAGGACAGGGCAAGTACCTTCATTACTCTTACAGGGGGTGAAGAACTGAGACAGTACTAAATAAGCCCGATATACCAAAATCTAACAACTAGAGGAGACCAGAAAAAGGTGAAAGCGCCTTCAACGATGAAAAATCAATCCGCCCGGAGGGCGGAAAAATATTTTATAGAGACTGCCGAGGCTGAAGAAGAGCCTCCCGGCGAAACTGCCCTGCTGGCTCTTGAAGGAGAGCCTCCCAGTACCAGCGCCCAGAGACGACGTTTCTTTGGGTATATACTGGATAGCCTCTGGAACGACTGGAAGTGGCACTTCCGCCACCGCATCACCACTGTTGACGAGCTGGCCAGATACATACCGCTGACCGCTGAAGAGCAGCAAAAGCTCAGGCTGGTCACTATCAAGTACCCGCTGGCGATAACCCCCTATTACCTCTCGCTGATTGACCCCGCCGACCCCAATGACCCCATCAGGATGCAGGCGGTGCCCTCGTTTGACGAGATAGCCCTGGCCGGCATCGGCAGCGAAGACCCCCTCGAAGAGAGGCGGGACTCGGTTGTCCCCGGCCTGGTGCACCGCTACCCCGACCGCGTCTTAATGGTGCTCACCGATATCTGCCCCATGCTCTGCCGCCACTGCACCCGCAAGAGAGAGTGGTGCCACGGCGGCTGGGTGCGCACGGCAGCCCAGATTGAAGCCATGCTGGATTATATACGCCAACACAAGGCCATCAGGGATGTGGTCATCTCCGGCGGCGACCCATTGACATTATCAACCCCGCATCTGGAGAGCGTTATCTCCCGATTGCGGCGGATAGAGCACGTTGAAATCATCCGTATCGGCACCAGGTTCCCCGTGGTCTTGCCCCAGCGTATTGATGATGAGCTTTGCAACATGCTCTCTAAATACGGGCCCATCTGGCTCAACACCCATTTCAACCACTACCGTGAGCTGACCCCGGAGGCGGCCGCCGCCTGCGACAGGCTGGTGCGGAACGGCGTTCCGGTGAACAACCAGAGCGTGCTGCTGCGCGGCATCAACGACAGCGTCGAGATACAGACCAAGCTGTGCCAGGGGCTGCTTAAAGCTAAAGTGCGCCCTTACTACCTCTTCCAGTGCGACGAGGTGGAGGGGACGGAGCACCTGCGCACCCCGGTGGAGACGGGTCTAAAGATAATCGAAGGTATGCGCGGCTATACCTCAGGGCTGGCCGTGCCCACCTTCGTTATCGACCTGCCTCAGGGTGGGGGCAAGATTCCGGTGCAGCCGAATTATATACTGGGACAGACCGGGGATGAGCTTCTGGTGAGGAACTATCGTAGCCATATCTACCACTGCCATAACCCAAAGGTAAAAGGCAAAGCCAATCCCGTGTCGTTGCCCGTACCGGTTAAGGTGCCTGTACCGGTCAGGAGAAGGAATCAGTGATGAGGATAGGGTTATCATACGACCTTAAATCGGCTGTGCCCCTGGCCGAGAACAGCACCGACGATGCCCTCGAGGAGTACGACTCCAGGGAGACGGTGGGGACTATCGCCGATGCCCTCGAGGACGGGGGCCACTCGGTGGTGATGCTGGGTGGGGGCGAAGAATTCCTGACAAATATCCTTCGAGAGAGGGTCGATTTTGTCTTTAATATCGCCGAGGGGCGGGGTAACTCCCGTAGCCGAGAGTCCCAGGTGCCTAGCGTCCTGGAGATGCTGGGCATCCCCTATAGCGGTTCGGATTCCCACTGCCTGACGGCCTGCCTGGATAAACCCTGGGCCAAGAAGCTGGTGGCCGCCGATGGTGTGGCTACCCCGCGCTGGCGGCTGATAAACGATGAGGCAGAGCTGAATAATTTGGCTTGGGAGCAATTCCCGGCCATTGTCAAACCAGCCTACGAAGGCTCGAGCAAGGGCATCCGCCTGACCTCGGTGGTGGACAACATGGTACGGTTGCAGGAAGAGGTAAGCCGTCTCCTCAGCGATTACCGCCAGACGGTAATGATTGAAGAGTTCATCAGCGGCGATGAGATTACCGTGGGCGTTATCGGCAACTCGCCGCCAAAGGTGATAGGCATGATGCGCATATTGCCTCGAAAAAGGGACAAGCGCTTTGTCTATTCGCTTGAGGTTAAGCGCGACTACCTCAACCTGGTTGACTACGAATGCCCGCCGCGTCTGGGCGGTAAAGTCGTCTCCGTAATAACCGCTGCCAGTCTCAAGATATTTAACTGCTTGGGCTGCCGCGACTTCGCCCGTATTGATTTCAGGGTTGGCGCCGACGGTTTGCCCTATTTTTTGGAAATAAACCCCCTGCCGGGCTTAGGGACGTACAGCGACCTGGTCATTGTGACCCAGAAGCTGGGCTGGACGCACCAGGGGCTGATACAGGCTGTATTCGAAGCCGCGCTGAAAAGGTACTCGCCGTGCGTCGCCGTGTAGCCATCGTCTATAACCAGCCCTTGAAAAGCCGCTATGACCAGCGTGGCGAAGAGGCCGCCGTCAGCGGTGTCCTTGAAGCCGTGGAAGCGGTAAATGACGCCCTGCTGACACTGGGCTATGGGGTGGTCAAGGTCCCTTTGTCGCCGCCATTAGCCCGTGCCCAGCAAAGGCTGGCCGCCTTGGGAGACGATTTGGTTTTCAACCTTTTCGAGGGCTTCGCCGGCCACCCGGAGACGGAGGCCGAGATTGCCGAAATCCTTTCGGCGCTGAAGATACCCTTTACCGGCTGTCCCGCCGGAGCTTTGAAGTTGGCGCTGGACAAGGCTAAGACCAAGACCGTCTTAAAGAGCGCCGGCATCAGCACCCCCGGTTTTCAGTTACTCCGCCCGGAGACGCTAGCCAGCTTTCGTCTGGATTATCCCTGCATCGTCAAGCCCCGGCGCGAGGACGCCAGCCACGGTCTTGCCTCGGATAACGTGGTCGGTGACTTTGCCTCGCTGGAAAGGCAGGTGACCGCGGTCAGCCGCTACTACGGCGGTCAGGCCCTGGTGGAGCATTTTATCGACGGACGGGAGTTCAATGTCAGTGTACTCGGCGGCAGCGTCCTGCCCGTTTCCGAGATAGACTATTCGCTGCCCAAAGGGGTGCCCCGTATGCTCACCTTTGCCGCCAAGTGGCAGCCCGATAGCGACTACTATAGGGGCACCAGAGTAGTCTGCCCGGCTGAAATCAGCCATAAAGAGAGGGAGGCTATCGCCCGCACCGCCCTTAAGGTTTTCGCCTTGCTCGGCTGCCGCGGCTACGCCAGGGTGGATATGCGGCGGGATGAGGGGGGGCGGCTCAATGTCATCGAGGTCAACCCCAACCCCGATATCTCCCCCGGCTCGGGTTCAGTGCGCCAGGCGGAGGCCGCCGGCATGAGCTACCCCCAGTTTATCGAAAAAATTGTAGAATTAGCTTTGGAGAAGAAAGACTATGTCGGTCAGGATACGCCCCATGCAAAAAGGGGACAAGCTGTCTCTGATGGCGCTAGTGCGCAATACGCCTGAGTTCAAACCAGCCGAGGTTACGGTGGCTGAAGAGGTAATCAACAGTTACCTGCATGACCCCGCTGGCTCTGGCTATAACGTGCTCGTTAGCGGTGATTCGGCTGTTAACGGCTATATCTGCTACGGGCCGACGCCGCTGACGGAGGGTACCTGGGACGTCTACTGGATAGCGGTAGCGCCGCCGGAGAAGGGGAAAGGAATAGGCAGCGCTTTGCTGACTTGCGCCGAGGACAAAATCAAAGAGGCCGGGGGCAGGTTGATAATTATCGAAACATCTTCCCAGGCGGGCTACGAGAGGACAAGGCGCTTTTACCAGAAGCACGCCTACGAAACCATTGCCCAAATCACCGACTTCTACGCCCCTGGCGACGATAAGATTATTCTGCAGAAGCGGTTGGCCTGATATGTTTCGCATTCGGCGGGTCTATGACGATATAACCCTGGCCAACCAGGAAGCCATCGCCCAGGTGCAAGAGATTCTGCGCACCCAGTTTCCCCTGATTTCCAAGAGAGACATCAACAAGCTGCCCGAGCAATTGCGCAACCCACTGAAATACCGTTTTCGCTCCATTCTCTTCGTTGCCGAGGGAACGAAGGGGCATATTATCGGCTTCGCCCTTCTCTATCACGGGCCGATTCTTAAGTTTTGTTACCTGGACTATATCTCCGCCGCCGAGAAAAGGACGGGCGGCGGCATCGGCGGCGCCCTCTACGAGAGGGTGCGGGAGGAGGCTCTGGACTTAAACTCCGTGGGCCTTTTCTTTGAGTGCCTCCCGGATGACCCTAGTTTGAGCCGCAACCCCGAAGTCAGGAAACAGAATGCGACCCGCCTGCGCTTCTACGAGAGATACGGCGCCCGCCCCATCATTAATACCAAATACGAGACGCCCCTCAAGCCGGGCGACGATAACCCGCCCTACCTGGTCTACGACGACCTGGGGTCGGGGGAGGGGCTTCCCCGTGATAGCGCCCGCGAGATTGTGCGGGCGATTCTGGAGCGCAAATACAAGGGGGTTTGTCCCCCCGAATACGTCGAGATGGTTGTCGAGTCGTTCCAGGACGACCCGATAAAGCTCAGGGAGCCAAAGTACATCAAGACGGCGCCTCTGCCGCCCCGCCATGCCATCGCTATCGACAAGCAAATCGTGCTCGTCATCAACGACCGCCACCTCATCCACCATGTCGAAGAGCTGGGCTACGTGGAATCGCCGGTGAGGATAGACTCTATCCTGAAGGAGCTTGATAAGACGGGACTCTTTAACAAAATCGCCCCCCGCCACTTCTCCGAGCGCTATATCAAGAGCGTGCACGATAGCCAGTTTGTCGACTACTTTAAGAAGGTCTGTGCCAACCTGGAAGCGGGGGAGTCCATCTACCCCTACGTCTTCCCCATCCGCAACGTCGCCCGCCCTCCCAAAGAGCTGCCCGTCCGCGCTGGCTACTACTGCATTGACACCTTTACCCCCATAAACGGCAACGCCTATCTGGCCGCCAAGAGGGCGGTGGACTGCGCCCTGACGGCGGCTGAGCAAATCCTGGAGGGCTACCGTTTAGCCTATGCCCTGGTGCGCCCGCCCGGCCATCACGCCGAGCGCCGTGCCTTCGGCGGCTTTTGCTATTTCAACTCGGCGGCCATAGCCGCCCACTATTTGAGCAGCTACGGCAAGGTCGCTATCCTCGATATCGACTATCACCACGGCAACGGTGCGCAGAACATATTCTACAAGCGTGCCGACGTCCTCACCGTCTCCATCCATGGCCATCCCAGTTTCGCCTATCCCTATTTCAGCGGCTTTACCGATGAGAAAGGTAACGGCGCGGGCAAGGGCTATAACGTCAATATTCCCTTCCCTGAAGAGCTTGACGGCGAGAGGTACCGCCAGGCCCTCGGCGAGGCGCTGAGGCGGGTGGAGAGATTCCGCCCCCAGTTCCTTATCATCGCCCTGGGGCTGGATACGGCCAAGGAAGACCCCACCGGCAGCTGGAGCCTTGAGGCCGCCGACTTCGAAGCTGTGGGCGGGATGATTGGCTCGCTGCGTCTGCCGACGCTGGTCGTCCAAGAAGGCGGCTACGACACAAGAGTGCTGGGCATCAACGCCCGCCGATTCTTTAGCGGACTATGGTCGGGCTCTTACTCGGCGTAGAGATGGCGTTGGGAACAAATTTCGCTTTCTTTGTCTTGGCACAAAAGCTTGTTTTGTTAAACCTTTAGAGTTACCATTTAAAGACATGAAGAAATAATACGACTTAAGGAGGTAAAAGGATGAAACAAAGGGCACCTGCTTTACCGGATTCCCCTACTTTCCAACAGCTTTGGGATGCTCTTGGCTCAAAGCTAATTGACGCTGCACAAGAGCATCTGCTTTACACGCAGGGGGTCACAAGTTCGAGTCTTGTACCGCCCACC
>CAYNFV010000059.1:0-6657 GCA_964396645.1 uncultured Dehalococcoidales bacterium | reverse complement strand
AGCTGATATGCAGCAAGATTGCCGACGCCATTATCGAGGGCAAGACGGGCGGGGCAGCCTTAGTCGGCGCTGCTGAGGAAGGCATGCCCGAAATGACCGAGACCCTCATCTTCACCCCCGAAGACACCCCCGCCGGCGCCCCCGATGATATCCCCGACGAGGAAGCTAAAGGAGAGGAAGCTTGAAAATCTCGCTAGAGCTGATAAAAGACCTGAGAGAGCAGTCCGGCGCGGGCATTATGCAGTGCCGCAACGCCCTGGAGAAACACGAAGGTAATCGGGAAAAGGCGCTCGAATTCCTTAAAGAGCAGGGCCTGCTTAAGGCAAAGGCAAAAGCGGAACGCACCGCCGCCGAGGGACTGGTTGAAGCCTATATCCATACCGGTGGGCGGGTCGGTGCCATGGTCGAACTGAACTGCGAGACCGACTTTGCCGCCCGCACCGACGAGTTCAAAGAGCTGGCGCACAACCTGGCCATGCAGGTAGCCGCCATGAACCCCCAATTCGTCAGCGAAGCCGACATACCCAAAAAGGCCGATGTGGACCCCCAGGCCGCCTGCCTGCTTAGGCAGCCCTACATCAAGGACCAGGAACTGACCATTCAGGACATCATCACTGATACCATCGCCCGTGTCGGCGAAAACATCAAGGTAAGCCGGTTTGCCCGGTTCGAGCTGGGTGAACAAGCAGCAAAATAATGAGCGCGGCGAAATACAAGCGGGTCCTGCTTAAACTAAGCGGCGAAGCCTTCAGCGGCGGTGCCGCCTACGGCATTGACGCCGCCACCCTGCTCAAGGTCGCCCAGCAGATTAAAAGGGTAATCGCCATGGAGGTCGGCGTCGGCATTGTCGTCGGCGGCGGCAACATCTGGCGGGGGGCCAAGGCAGAAAAGGAAGGCATGGACCGCGTCACCGCTGACTACGCCGGCATGCTGGCGACGGTGATAAACGCCCTTGCCCTTCAGGACGTACTGGAAAGCCAGGGAGTACCCACCCGCATGCAGACGGCCATAGCCGTCCAGCAGGTAGCCGAGCCCTACATCAGGCGCCGTGCCATCCGCCATCTGGAGAAGGGCCGGGTCGTCATCTTCGCCGCCGGCACGGGCAACCCCTATATGACCACCGACACCGCTGCCGCCCTGCGCGCTATAGAGATTGAAGCCGAGGTCCTACTGATGACCAAGAATAACGTCGACGGCATCTACAGTGCTGACCCCCTCGTCGACCCCAAGGCCAAGAAGTTCGACAAGCTCACCCACTTCGAGATGCTAAACCTGCGCCTGGAGGTAATGGACGCCACCGCCCTCTCTCTCTGCCTGGAAAACAGGCTGTCCATCATCGTCTTCGACCTTCAGGCGCCCAATAGCATAGAGCGAGCGGTAGCCGGTGACCCTATCGGCACCCTGGTCTACAGCGAGCAGCAAAGTGACTAGCCCCGTTTTAATGACAACGGAAGAGAAGATGAAGGCCTCGGCTGAGGGCTTGAAGATGGAGCTGGCCAGCATTCGCACCGGACACGCCACCCCCGCCCTCATCGAGCACATCAGGGTAGACTACGCCGGCGTTCCCACCCCCCTCAACCAGATTGCCGGCATCTCCGCCCCCGCCGCCCAGCTCCTCGTCATCCAGCCCTGGGACCGTAGCACCATCCCCAGCATAGAAAAGGCAATCCTGAAGTCCGAGCTGGGCTTAAACCCGGCCAGCGACGGCAACCTCATCCGCCTAAATCTCCCTCCTTTAAGCGAAGAGCGCCGCCAGGAGCTGATCAAGATAGTTCACAAGCGCGTGGAGGAAAGAAAGATAATCATTCGCAACCAGCGGCGCGACGCCATGACCGAGCTCAAAGGGCAGGAAAAAAATAAGGAGATATCACAGGACGAGCAAAAGCGCGCCCAGGACCAGCTGCAAAAGCTCACCGACAGCTTCGTCGCCGAAATCGAGCAGATAGCCCGCGATAAAGAAGCCGAGCTCAGGGAGGTCTAGCCAGGGCCGCGGGCAGAGAGAAGGTGTGTCAAAGCACGCCTCTATTTATTATGACAGCCGTTTCAGCCAAGAAGAAGACCCCTCCCCTCCCCACCCATATCGCCATCATCATGGACGGCAATGGCCGCTGGGCAAAAAAGCGCGGGCTGCCCCGCCTCGAAGGCCACCAGGCGGGCGTGGAAAACCTGCGCTCGGTGATTGAATACTTCGTCAAGCTTAAGCTGAAATATCTCACCCTCTACGGCTTCTCCACCGAAAACTGGAAGCGTCCCAAAGCCGAGATTGACGGCCTGCTCAACCTCCTGGAAGAGAGCATTGAGCAGGAGACACTTAAGCTGCACCAGAACGGCGTTAAAATCCGCCACCTGGGCCGCCGCGACAGGCTCTCACCGGGCTTGCAGCGGGCGATAACCAAAGCGGTGGAGCTTACCAAAGATAATAAAGGGATGACGGTCAGCTTCGCCTTCGACTACGGCGGGCGCGCCGAGATTCTGGAAGCCGTGCGCCGGATTATCGCTGAGGGCATCCCACCGAAGAAGATAAACGAACAATTGTTCGACAGTTATCTATACACCGCGGGCTTACCCGAGGTCGATTTGCTCATCCGCACCGCCGGCGAGCTCCGCATCAGTAACTTTTTGATATGGCAGGCCGCCTACAGCGAATACTATTTCGCCGAGGTCTTCTGGCCCGACTTTAACGCTAAGGAGATTGACAAGGCGCTCCTCGCCTACAGTCGTCGTCAAAGGCGCTTCGGCGCCCTGTAGTCGCATGTTGAAGCAGAGACTTATAACCGCGCTCTGGGGAATC
Source organism: uncultured Dehalococcoidales bacterium (assembly GCA_964396645.1). GTDB lineage: Bacteria > Chloroflexota > Dehalococcoidia > Dehalococcoidales > BS750m-G39 > E44-bin88. Next base: position 3,866 of record CAYNFV010000059.1, on the reverse strand, counting down.
CCCCTACTGGCCGCCGCCGTCTGGTTCGACCAGCCTCTCCCCTGGTTAGCCATACTGGTAGCTGTCTGGGGGCTGCTGGCCGTTTTCGAGTTCTACCGGCTGGGAGAAAAGCTAAAGCTCGCCCCCCTCACCCTTTTCGGGCTGCTCTGGACGCTGCTGTTTATCATCAGCCCCCAGATTGATAACCGCTATCTCACCCCACCGATTCTGGTTACCTCGGGCGTGGTACTGTCGCTGGTATGGCTGCTGGTGCGCCAGCGAAGAGAAGGCGCCTTCCTCGACTGGGCCTGGACGCTGGCCGGCATTTTGTATATTGGCTGGCTTTTGAGCTACTTCGTGGGCCTTAGAGGGCTGGAGGACGGCCGCAACTGGGTCTTTCTGGCCATAATCGTTACCTTCGCCTCCGACACCGCCGCCTACTTCGTGGGCAAAATGCTGGGACGGCACAAGCTCGCCCCCACCGTCTCCCCCGGCAAGACGTGGGAGGGCACCATCGGCGGTTTTCTGGGAGCTATCGTCATCGCCCTGCTCTTTACCCTCCCCACCCCCCTCCAGCTCCACATCGGCTACGGGCAGGCGGTACTGCTGGGCTTTCTAATTAGCCTCTTCGGCCAGCTCGGCGACCTGGCTGAGTCACTGCTCAAGCGCAACACCGGTGTCAAGGACTCAGGTAAAGTGCTGGTGGGTCACGGTGGTTTCCTCGACAGGATAGATAGCATTGTCTTTGCCGGTGTAGTGGTATACTATTATGTAGTATGGGTAGTGTTGTAAAGCGGCTGGCCGTACTCGGCTCCACCGGCTCCATTGGCCGCCAGACCCTGGAGGTAATCGACGCTCTCCCCAGCCACTTCAGCGTCATCGGGCTGGCCGGAGGCAGAAACACCGCCCTCCTCGCCGAGCAGATAGCCAAATTCCAGCCCCGCTTCGTCTTTCACCAGGAGAAGACCCCACTCCCCACCAACGCCGAATACGAATTCCTATCCCTGGAAGATATGGCCCGCCACGACGAGATAGACCTGGTGGTTGTGGCTACCTCGGGTAAATGGGGCTTAAAGCCGACGCTGGCGGCGGTGGGGGCGGGCAAACAGGTTGCCCTGTCCAACAAGGAAGCGCTGGTCATGGCCGGCAGCATTATCACCACCGAGGCTAAGAAGAACGGCGCCCAAATCCTGCCCGTCGATAGCGAGCACAGCGCCATCTGGCAGTGCCTTAAGGGCGAGAAGAACAAGCCGACCAAGATTATACTCACCGCCTCGGGCGGTCCCTTTTTACATTATTCCAAAGAAAAACTGGCCAAGGTCACTCCGGAGCAGGCGTTAAAACACCCCTCCTGGCGGATGGGCAACAAGGTCACCATTGATTCGGCGACGCTGATGAACAAGGGGCTGGAGGTAATCGAAGCCCGCTGGCTCTTTGATATGCACTTTGATAGTATCAAGGTCTTAATTCACCCCCAGAGTATAGTGCACTCTATGGTGGAGTTTAGCGACGGCTCGGTCAAAGCCCAGCTGGGTGAGCCCGATATGCGCCTGCCCATCCAGTACGCCCTGTCTTACCCAGAGCGCCTGGCCAACCCCCACCTCCCCCGGCTCGACCTTGAGGATACTAAGGAATTGAGCTTCGAGCCACCCGACTTTGACAGTTTCCCCTGCCTCAGAATAGCCATCGAGGCGGGGAAAAGGGGTGGCAGCTATCCCGCCGCGCTCTGCGGCGCCGATGAGATTGCCGTGCAGCAGTTCTTGGCCGGGAAGATAGGGTTCAGCGACATATCAAGGCTCGTTGAGCAAACGCTTAATGAGCACAAAGCTATAGCTCACCCCGACCTGGAGGAAATCCTGGCTGCGGACGACTGGGCCCGGGAAAAGGTAATGCAGCTCATTGGAGATAGAGCGTGATACTGACCATAGTCGTCGGTGTTGTTGTCCTCTCCGTGCTCATCCTCGTCCACGAGCTGGGGCACTTCCTGGCCGCCAAGGCAACGGGGGTGCCTGTCGAGGAGTTCGGCATCGGCTTCCCGCCGCGTATATACGGCCGCAAGTGGCGGGGCACGATTTACTCCATCAACTGGATACCCTTCGGCGGCTTTAACAAGATTGCCGGAGAGGTAGACCCCGAAGTACCCAAGGGCCTGGCCAGCCGCGGCTACGGCGTCAGACTGCTGGTGCTTAGCGGCGGCATAATCATGAACCTGCTCCTGCCCTTCGTCCTGCTCGCCGTAGCCTATATGATTCCCCACGATATTGTCAGCGGGCGGGTGATGGTGGAGGAGGTTGCCCCCAACTCCCCCGCCGAGATGGCCGGCATCCAGGCCGGAGATACTATTATCAGCGTCAACGACCACGAGCTAAAGAACGGCGGCGACATCAGCCGCTATGTCCAACTCAATCTGGGCAAGGAGATTACACTGTCCGTAGAACATATCGACGCCACCACCGAGACCGTCGCTCTTACCCCCCGCTGGCGCCCACCCGAAGGCGAGGGAGCCATCGGGATACTGTACAAAACCGAAGACGCCGTTATCGTCAGCGAAAGCCTCCCCCCCTGGGAGGCAATACCCATCGGGGCGCGCTCGTGCATCGAGGCTCTGGTGCTCTACAAGAACGGCATCATCGGCCTGATTATGGGCACCATACCTTTCGAGCCGGCGGGACCGGTAGGCATCGTCCAGATTACGGGAGAGATAGCTCAAAGCGGGATAAGCCCGGTGCTGGAGCTGACGGCCTTCATCAGCATCGCCCTGGCCATAACCCAGCTCATACCCTTCCCCGCCCTGGACGGGGGCCGGATTGTATTCGTCCTGCTGGAGTGGATTCGGCGGGGCAAGCGCGTCTCCCCCAGGACGGAGGGCATCGTGCACTCCATCGGGTTTATGCTATTATTAGGCTTGCTCGTGCTCATTACCTACCAGGATATTATTCGCTGGATAGGCGGAGGGAGCCTGCTAGATTGAATAATACATTCCGTCATTGTGAGGAGCGTAGCCTAGGCTGTCATTCTGAGGGAGTGAAGCGACTGAAGAATCTCAAGAGAGACCCTTCGCTACGCTCAGGGTGACAGTAAAACAAGTACGTCATTGTGAGGAGCGTAACGACGAAGCAATCTCTAGGCCCATAAAGAGGCAAGCGATACCATGAAACCGAGACGAATCTCAAAGCCGGTTAGAATCGGCGATGTCACCGTCGGTGGCGGCGCCCCCATCGTGGTGCAGTCCATGACCAAGACCAACACCGCCGATGTTAGGGCGACTGTAGAGCAGATTAAGGAGCTTAAGGGCTGCGGCTGCGAAATCGTTCGCGTAGCCGTCCCCGATAACGAAGCCGCCGAAGCCATAAGAGCCATCAAAAAGAAGGTCTCTATACCTCTTATCGCCGATATTCACTTCGACCACCGTCTGGCGCTGGCGGCATTGGAGTCGGGCTGCGATGGTTTGCGACTTAACCCCGGTAACATTAGCCAGCGCGATAAGGTTAAAGAAATAGCCAACGCCGCCAAGGAGAGGAATGTCCCCATCCGTGTTGGTGTTAACGCCGGCAGCCTGCCCAAGCCCAAAAACCCCAAACTATCGGTTTCAGAGCGGATGGTTGAGGCGGCGCTGGCGCAAATAAAGATGCTGGAAGAGCTCGACTTTGAGCTTATCAAGGTCTCGGTCAAGGCTTTTGATGTCCCCACGACTATTGAGGCTTATCGCAGCATCGCCCAGAAGATTCCCTACCCATTGCATATCGGCGTCACCGAGTCGGGCCCACCCCGCACCGGCATCATCCGCAGCACGGCGGGCATCAGCACCCTTTTATACGAGGGCATCGGCGACACCATCCGCGTCTCTCTGAGCGCCCACCCCCGCGAAGAGGTCATCGCCGCCTACG
>CAYNFV010000058.1:0-6775 GCA_964396645.1 uncultured Dehalococcoidales bacterium | reverse complement strand
CCCCATAGGGGTAATCGTCGGCGGTGTGGTGCTTATCGTGGGTGTAGTCCCGAATATTATGCACCCTGATGCTCACCAGCTTCTGCTCTATGGCCCGCTTCATTATCCCTAGGTCGAAAATGCCCCCAAACATCTCGGGGAAAAGCGTTAAAACGTCGATGTGCAATTTCTAGTCCTTCCCCACTTCGGGTATGGTGTGCTCGCCCACCCTGCCTTTGATGACATCCACCGCGTGCGCCAGCACCGGCATTATCACCTCCAGGCACTCGGCCACCGCCTTGGGGCTGCCCGGCAGGTTTATGATGAGGCACTCCTTCCTCATCCCGGCCACCGCCCGGCTGAGCATGGCGTTGGGGGTGATGGTGAAGGATTTTATCCTCATCATCTCGGCCAGCCCCGGCACCTCTTTATCCACTATAGACAGGGTGGCTTCGGGGGTAACATCGCGCGGCGCCAGTCCGGTACCACCGGTGGTGATAATAATGTCCATAGTGCCTTCGTCGGCCCACTGGGCGAGCTTTTTGGCAACAATGTCCTTCTCGTCGGGGATAACCTCGTATTTGACCACCTCACAATCGGCAGCCGAAAAACTATCCTTAATCAGCGGCCCGCTCTTGTCGGGGCGCTTACCCGATGATGCCTTGTCGCTGATGGTGATAATGCCCAACCTGAACATAGCTAATGCCTCATTTAGGAGCAGACTATATTTTATCACATAAGGGGCCTAGAGCAAAGCTTGGAGCCAAAGAGACGAATTTAGGAAAAATTAGTACGAGCGGGTATTGACAAAAGTGGGTAGGTATGCTATAGAATGGTAGAAAGTGGGGAATAGTGGTAAATTAGGGTAGAATTGGGGTTGGTATATGTTCTTCGGGGAGTTCGAATATAAGATTGACGAAAAGGGCAGGGTGCCTATACCGCCCAGGTTCCGGGGTCAGCTTAAGGCGGGCATGATGCTTTCCCCGGGGGTGGAGGGGTGCGTCACCATCTACCCACTAAAAGAGTGGGAAAATCTGGCGGCTAGCCTGACCAAGGGTTCACTAGCGCCCAGTAAGCTGAGGATGCTAAAGCGGGTGATTTTTGCCACCGCCTTCAGCGTGAAACTGGACGGTCAGGGTCGGATAGCATTGCCCGCCCCGCTTAAAGAACATGCCGAGATTGTCAGCGAGGTGGTTATCATCGGAGCCGATAACTACCTCGAACTCTGGAATAAAGTACGCTGGGCAGAGGAGAAGGATATTCACCAGGAACAGGCCTGGCAGCTCCTAGAGGGCTTGGAGAACCGCCAATGAATCTGACTATGTCGGCAGCTCCCACCCACATCCCGGTGTTGCTGGAGGAGACTATCGGGGCGCTGGACGTCCAGCCCGGCGGTCGCTATATCGACTGTACTATCGGGCCCGGCGGCCACGCCGCGGCTATTCTGGAACGTAGTTCGCCCGGCGGACAGCTGCTGGGCATTGACGCCGACCCCAGGGCGATAAAGATGGCCAAGTCACGGCTCGAAGCCTACGGCGATTCGGTGCTTCTGGTCAACCAGAACTTCGCCAATCTCAGGTCAATCTGCTTAAAGCACGGCTTCTTCCCCGTGCACGGTATCCTCTTCGACCTGGGTCTTTCCTCGGTGCAGCTGGAGCGGAACAATCGCGGTTTCAGCTTCCAGCATGACGCCCGGCTCGATATGCGCCTGAGCCCCCGCCAGGAGGTTACCGCCGACGTTATTATCAACTCCTCCCCCGAAAACCAGCTAGCCAAGATTATCAGGGCTTATGGCGAGGAGCGCCACAGCCAGCGCATAGCCCGCCACATCGTACGCCGGCGTCCCATCAACACCAGCCTCCAGCTCGCCCGGGCGGTAGAGGAGGCGGTTGGGGGCCGGCGGGGCCGAATTCACCCCGCCACCCGCACCTTCCAGGCATTGCGCATCGCCGTCAACCAGGAGCTGGAGAACCTGGAGTCGGCGCTGGAGCAGGCGGTCGACCTCCTCGGCTTTGGCGGCCGGCTGGTGGTTATCAGCTATCACTCCCTCGAAGACCGCATCGTCAAGCAGTTTATGCGACAGCGGGCTATCGGGGATGAGCCCTCTTTGAGCTTAATCAACAAAAAGGTTATTACTCCGTCTCTGGCGGAAGTCCACTATAATCCGCGCAGCCGCAGCGCCAGGTTGAGGGCGGCGGAAAGAATTTCCCTGCCAAAGGAGAATAACGGTGGGTAAACCAGCCATTGAATATCAGAAGATGATGACCGAGATAGTCTACGTGAACCTACCCGGCCCCAAGGAACCCAGTCCCGGGATGACTGGAGGTGAACTCCTGCACGGTTTCCTGGCCGAGCTGCATGAAGCCCAGAGCAACGAGGTACAGGCTTGCCTGGGGGCGCTATGCAGCAAGTGGAACGTGCGCTTTAGAAAAGAGGGCGGGACACCGACCCGATAGAAAAATAAAGTGACGAAGTTCAATCTTCTAGGCTTGCCGTGAAGCAAGGTCACGCGGGGAGGTTTGAAGATGTGAAAGCTAAAAACATTGAATCAAGACCCGAATATCTCAAAAAGGAGGAGGCAGATGAGCAAACGAGGGGTTTTAACTTCTATTGATGTTGGTACCACCAAGGTATGCACCACCATCGCCGATGTGAACCAAACGGGCAGTATCCGGGTGGTGGGGGTAGGCGTTACACCGTCGGTGGGGTTGCATAAAGGGCTGGTGGTAAACATCAACGAGGCCAGGGAATCAGTCCGGGAATCGGTGAAGAAGGCGGAGCAGGCCAGCGGTTACAAGGTGGAATCGGCCTATGTCGGCGTCACCGGCCGTCATGTCACCTCGCTCAACAACCGGGCCGTGGTCGCCATTACCCGCAACGACCGCCTGGTGCGTTCCGAAGACCTGAAGCGAGTGCTGACCACCGCCCGCAGCGTCAAGGTCCCGGTCGACAGGAGACTGCTCCACGTCATTCCTCGCGGTTACGCTGTCGACGGCCAATCGGGGGTCAAGAACCCGGTGGGGATGCATGGCTTCAGGCTGGATGTCGAAGCCCACATCATCACCGCCGCCGTGACCTCGGTGCAAAACCTGGTAAAGTGCATCCGCGGCATCGGGCTCGATATCGATGACCTTATCCTGGAACCCTTGGCCAGCAGCGAGGCGGTGCTCTCCGAGGACGAGAAGCAGGTAGGTGTCGTCCTGGCCGATATCGGCGGCGGCACCACCGATATCGCCATCTTCCGGGAAGGCAGCATCTGGCACACCTCCATTCTACCCGTCGCCGGCTACCAGATAACCAGGGACATCGCCATCGGCCTGGGGCTGCCCTTCGACGTGGCCGAAGAAATGAAAAAGAAGTACGGCAGCGTCACCCCGGTCTATGAGACCAAGGGGGGTTCAGGCAGCGATACCCTGACCACTAATGGGCACGGCGTTTCCCATCAGGACCTCTGCGACATCATCCGCGCCCGGGTAGAGGAGATACTGAGGCTTATTGTGCTCGAGATGCCCAGTTCCGACTACGAGACGCTGGTTCCCGACGGCATCGTGCTCACCGGCGGCAGTTCCAACCTGGCGGGTATCGAAGCCTTAGGGCGCAATACCCTGCAGCTGCCGGTAAGGGTCGGCATCCCCAGCAATATATACGGTATCTCGGATGCCCTGCACGACCCGGCCTACGCCACCAGCGTTGGCCTGTTGCTCTGGGGGGCCAAGCACCGGGAGATGCAAGCCTGGAGGAGCCACGGCTTTGGCTCGGGTTTGCGGCGCTTTGTTTCCCGGCTCTTTAAACCGTTCCGTTAGCTAAGGCTAATTTACTAAAAAAGGAGGGGGGAGAAATGGCAAAATCAACCTTCAGTCCTAACCCAGCCAAGATTAAGGTCTGCGGCTTGGGCGGTGGTGGCTGTAACGCTATCACCCGTATGGTAAGGGAGCAGATTCAGGGGGTGGAGTTTATCGGCATGAATACCGATGCCCAGGCCCTGTCTATTACCGAGGCCCCTATCCGCGTCCAGCTCGGCGAAAAGCTCACCAGGGGCTTGGGCGTAGGTGGCGACCATAACCTGGGCCAGAAGGCAGCCGAAGAGAGCCGTGAGGAAGTCGCCGAGCTTCTGGAAGGCTCCGATATGGTGTTTATCACCTGCGGCATGGGTGGCGGTACCGGCACCGGCGCCGCTCCGGTGGTGGCTGAAGCCGCCAAGCAGACCGGGGCGCTGACCATCGCCGTGGTCACCAAGCCCTTCACCTTCGAAGGCGTCCACCGCACCGAGGTAGCCGAGGACGGCATCGTCCGCCTCCTGGGCAAGGTCGATACCCTTATCATCATCCCTAACGACAAACTGCTCGACCTCTGCGACCAGCAAACGGTGGTGGATAACGCCTTCAAGCTGGCCGACGACGTGCTGCGCCACGGCGTCCAGGCTATCGCCGAGGTTATCACCGTACCCGGGCTGATAAACCTTGACTTCGCTGACGTTAAGGCGGTGATGAAAGACGCCGGCCCGGCCTGGATGTCCATGGGTGTGGGTTCGGGTAAGAGCCGGGCTGTCGATGCGGCTAACGAAGCCCTGGCCAGCCCGCTGCTGGATGTTTCCATTGAGGGCGCTAATGGCGTGCTCTTCAATGTCTCCGGCGGCACCGGTCTTACCCTGTTCGAGGTCAACGAAGCCGCCGACGTCATCAAGGCGGCGGTAGACCCCGAAGCCAACATCATCTTCGGCGTGGCACAAGACCCGAGCATGGGTGAGGAGATAAGGATGACCCTGATTGCCACCGGCTTTGCTTCCAAGCTGGGAATGGCCGGCGTCAGTCGGGAAGAGGAGTTCAATGAGTTGCTTAGGGGCTTAAGAGGCAAGGAAGAGGAACTGGATGTTCCCGCTTTCTTGCGCCGTCCCCTGTTTAGTCACCGGCGCCAACCGATTACGCCGTCAACTAAACTAATACATACTCCACCGGGCGCACCTTAAGGGTGAGCCCAGTGGCGATAACGGAAGATACCGGCTAAAAGGCTGTGGAGTGTTCTGACTCTGCAGCCTTTTTTCTTTGTCTTAAAAATCGGGGGTAAAGGGGGCTAAAAGTCCTTGACAAACACTATATGTTGTGGTAATGTATCTCCGCTACCCAATATGATGTAGTGATTGACGATGAACTGTCCCTATTGCGGTCATAGTGAAGACAAGGTTATAGACTCTCGCGAGGTTAACGAGGGCATACGCCGTCGGCGCCAATGCCTGGGCTGCGGCGAACGCTTTACCACCTACGAACGGTTACAGCCCGCCAGCCTCTTCGTCATTAAAAAGGACGAGCGGCGCGAGGAGTTCGACCGTGAAAAGCTGCTTAGCGGCATCCGCAAGGCCTGTGAGAAGCGCCCACTGCCCACGGGCAGCGTGGAAAAGCTGGCCGATGATATTGAGGCCGAGCTTTTCCAGCTGGGCAAGGCGGAGGTACCGAGCGCCATCATCGGCGACATCGTCATGGGAAGGCTGAAGAACCTGGACCACATCGCCTACATCCGTTTCGCCAGCGTCTACCGGGAGTTCGCCGATATCACCGCCCTCAAAGAGGAAGTGGATACCCTGCTCGACGCCGAGCCGGCTACCCCCTCCAGCCAGCTATCCTTCCTCCCTGATGAGGAACTGGCGGGGATGGCCAAAAACCGACGGAGGAAGCGGAGATGATCCCGGCCAGGAATAAAGCCGCCCAGCCGCTGCTCGACCGCAACCAGATTGCGCGGGCTATCTTTAAGATCGCCGAGTCTATGGGCATATCGGATAGAGACCGTATCGAGCAGCTCACCTCCCAGGTTATCGAGCGCCTGGAGCAAAAACCGTCCCTGGTGGCTAAGGAAATAGTGGCCCAGCCGTTGCCGGGGATGGAAGAACTGGTTATCAAGCCCCGCCCCACCCGCCGCCAGCTCAGCGACGGGGAGATTGAGGCCCTGGTCGAGGAAATCCTGCAGGCCGAAGAGCCAGAAAAGCGAGAGGAGGTTAAACCTAAGATGGAAACAACCACTATCGTTCAACCCCAGGCTCAGCCCTCATCGGGCATTAACCTTAGCCAAAACGCTCTTCGCGTCCTGGAGAAACGCTATCTCAAGAGGGATAAAGAGGGTAAAGTCATCGAGAAACCGGAGGAGATGTGGCACCGCGTGGCCCAGGCTATTGCCTCCGCTGAGCTTAACTATAACCCCAAGGCCGACGTCAAGGCCCGTGAAGACGAATTCTACCAACTGATGGCCAATTTAGAGTTTTTGCCCAACTCTCCCACCTTGATGAATGCCGGGCGGGAGCTGGGGCAGCTCTCGGCCTGTTTTGTCATCCCCGTCGGTGATTCCATGGAGTCTATCTTCGACGCGGTAAAGTACACCGCCCTCATCCACAAGAGCGGCGGCGGCACCGGCTTTTCCTTCAGCCACCTGAGGCCGGAGGGCGATTATGTCAAGTCCACCTCGGGGGTAGCCAGCGGCCCGGTCTCCTTTATGGAGGTGTTCGACACCACCACCGACGTCACCAAACAGGGGGGAACGCGGCGGGGGGCCAACATGGGCATCTTAAGCGTTGACCACCCCGATATCATGAGGTTCATCACCGCCAAGGACGACCCCAGAAAGCTGACCAACTTCAATATCTCGGTGGCGGTGACCAACCGGTTCATGGAGGCGGTCAAGGCGGGCGATGACTACGAGCTGATTAACCCCCGCACCGGTAAGGTGGTGGACAAGCTCAACGCTAAAGAGGTCTTCGATAAAATCGTGGATATGGCCTGGAAGACCGGCGACCCCGGCATCGTCTTTATCG